>SKOF01000351.1 GCA_007120155.1 Thioalkalivibrio sp.
AATCCGGCGGTGCGCGAAGAAGCCCTCGATCAGGGCGGCCGTGTGATCCGTCGAGCCGGTGTCGCAGATGACCCAGCAGTCTGTGAGCGGCAGCAGGGATTCCAGGCAGCGCAGGATTCCCGGCGCCTCGTCCCTGACGATCATGTTGAGACACAGGCGGGCGCTCATCGGCGGCCGGCGGGCGGGCTGCCGGGGATCAGGGCAGGACCGTGCGTCGCCGTGCCACCAGCGCACTCGCTGCAAGCAGTATGGCGAACACGATCCAGCCCGCCGTGCCGAAAACGGGAATCGCATGGGGCGAGGACGTTGCGCCTGGTCGGCCGCCTCCGTTACCGCCGTTCTCCGACTGTTGCGCGATGGAAACGAGCATCGCGCCGCAGCCCGCGAGGACCTGGTATGACGTGCTCGATGACAGGCCGCCGACGGGTTCCGCGATGCACGCGAATGCCTGGAAGCTGGTCGAGCCGGCCAGGGTCGCCCCGGTGCTGATCTGGCCATGGTTGACCACGAAGGTGTCCTGTCCCTGACCTGTCAACGGGAATACTGCGGCGAGCAGGAGGACGAAGAGCAGGACCCGCGCTGCGAGCCATCGGGCGGATCGGTTCCGGCCGGCGCCGGCAGAGAATCTTGCGCAGGGTGCAGTCCGTGGCGGGCGTGGGCCGTCAGACACCTTCATCCCCCGTGGGTCCCTCCTCGCCCTCGGAACCCTCTTCACCGACGGGCCCCGTGGGGCCCGTCGGTCCGATCGGCCCGGTGGGTCCGGGCTCTCCCACGGGACCTGTCGGGCCGGTCGGACCCACAGCGCCCTGAACCGCGAACGCCGAACCGGTGATGCGCAGGTTGGGTGACAGGGTCTCGCCCTCGACGGTCACCTCCAGGTAGTGCTCGTAGCCGAAGGCGTCGGTGGGCCCGCTGCCGAACAGGCCGGTGGGAAAGGGCGTCACGCTGCCGAGATGAACACTGAAGAAGCCTCCCTGGACCGCCACGGAGGGGTGAAGCTCCTGCCACGGATCCAGGCTTGGCAGCGGGGCGCCGGTCCCGTCGACGATCCGGAAGGCCATTTCGAAGCTGCCTGTTTGCGCCGCGCCGTCCGATCCCGTGAGGAATCCCTGGTAGGTCAGCACCATCGGCACGGTCGACGCCAGTGACCGCATCGCGCCTGCCAGGCCGCCGACGCTGATGGTCAGGGCCACCCCGCGGGTCAGGAAGCTCCGCCTTGTGATCTTGCGTTCCATCCCCCATCCCCCTGTTTGTACCGCCACGATCAGACGCGTCTCCCGGGTACCCGGGAGTCTTGTGAAACGGTAACAGTCCGGGTGCACCCGGGCAATGTTTACTGGCCGCCATGGGCGCGGTAATCCCCCAGGTCCTGGCGGGCACCGCGGTCGTACCGTTTGACGGAAGCCGCCCGGCATGTCCGGCGACGCGGAAAGGCCGTGTCGGACCGGGTGCAACCCGATGGGCTACACTTGTCCTTCGCCATTGTCGCGCACACCGGAGCCATGCCCCGCCTGAATCGAAGTCTTCAAGCATTCGGCACTGCCGGGTTCGAGACCATCCTCAAGGAGGAGATTGTGGCGCTCGGTCCGCAGGTGCTGCCCCTGCAGCAGGGCCTCACCTCGGGGAGCGTCGGCCTCGGAGACCGGCTGGGCGCCATGATCCTGCGCACCAGCGAGACACCCCGGATCCTGCACGTGAGGGCGGGTATCTTCTACACGAGCATCATCGCCGGCTGCGCCTGCGCCGACGATCCCACCTTCGTCGGCGAGAACACCGAGTATTGCGAGGTGGACCTGGAGATCGACCGGGAGACGGGCGAGGTGCGGGTGAGCCTGGCCGAGGGGTGAAGATTCAAAATTCAAAATTCAAAATTCAAAATTCAAGGTTCAAGGTTCAAGGTTCAAGGTTCAAAGTTCAAAGTTCAACGTGTGTCGGATCCGGGCAGCGAGCGGGGGGCGCTATCCCTTTGAATCCGGCGTTTTGAATCTTGAATTTTGAATCTTGAATCTTCAGCCCTTCCTTCCCGCGCCCAGCGCACGCCAGATCCAGCCCTCGGGACGGTCCCGCCCGGTGAGCAAGAACTCCAGCGCGTGGGGTTCGCGCAGGGCATGGGCGATGGGCGCGGCGCTCGTGAACTGACCGCAGAACAGGATCCGATCCCCGGGGTGCAGGGGTACCTCGTCGCCTGGGGCCAGCACCCGGTCCCCGTCCTCCGCCCGCTGCAGCAGGAGCGTCACGCAGGGCCGCCGTTCGTGGCCGGGATGATCGGCCTTGAGCAGCGTGCCCAGGGTGACGGACTCCCCGGACAGCCGCTCCAGCAGGGCCGGTGCGGTCGCCTCATCCAGGGTCACGTCCCAAACCGCCGGCACCCGTTCGCCCACCACGGCCGTGATACGGGCGACCATCTCGTTGGCCCAGCCGGAATCCTGTTCGCGACCGAGCCCGAGGAACCGCGCAAGCAGCGGCGAGGTCAGGTGGGACAGGATGGCCTCGGCAATGATCTCGTCGTGGCGCATCACCAGGCCCAGGTCCGCGGCGTCGAACAGGAGTGCATTGTCCTGCCTGTTCTGACGCCCCACCGTGAACAGTTCCGGATTGAGTTCCCGTGCGGTCATCAGGATGGACAGGTTGTTGGCGTCCCGGGCGGTCCCGGCCACGATGGCCGCGGCCGACTCGATGCCTGCCTCGCGCAGGGTGTCCGCCTCGGTGCCCCGCCCCCGGATGCAGCCGGGTGGACAGCCGGTGCCCTCCGGGTCCTCCTCGATGAGGGTGGTCTCGATGCCCTGCCCGGCGAGGCCCGCATGCACCGCCTTGCCGAAGCGTCCGAAGCCGCACAGGATCCAGCGCCCGCGGGGCGGCTCGACGGGCATGGGCAGCCGGCTGCCCGGGATGCGGCTCAACCATTCGTGCAGCAGGTGGTGCGCCGGGGAGCGCAGGGCGAGGGCAAGCCGGTCGCCGAAGATCTCGAAGGGGTTGATCACGTGCTCGGTGCCGAACGAGGCCATGTTCCTTTCCGTGTCCTGGCGCTCCGCGCGGCAGATCACGGGAAGCTCGGGGTTGAGCAGTTTCGATGTGATGGCGATCTTCAGGTTCGCCTCGTCGTGATTGGTGAGCGCCACCACGCCCCGGCAGAAGTGGTTGAGCAGACCGGCCTCCATGAGCCTTGCCGAGACACTGGCATCGCCGCACAGGCCCGGCACGTGAATGTGGTAATCCTCCAGCGTCAGTTCGTTGATGCGTTCCTGGTCACGCTCGATCACCACCGCGAAGCGGTTGCGCCTGAGCAGCGAGCGCACCAGCAGGGCGCCCGTGTCTCCGTAGCCGCAGACGATGTGGAAGGGTTCCCGCAGACGGCGGATGCTGCGATCGAAGGCGTGCTGGCTGACGGCTAGCTTGAAGGCTGGGTCCTGGAGCAGGGTGAGGGTCTTGCCGATCGCGTACAGCCACGCCACCACCGAGAGGTAGATGGTGGCCGTGGTCCACATGCGCTGCGCATCGCTGAAGGTGTGGGGGATCTCGCCGAAGCCGATGGTGGTGGCCATGTAGCTGACGAAATAGAACGCATGGAAGAAATCCATGCGCCAGGGTTGGCCCTGGTCGTCCACACCCGGAATCAGCACCAGGCCGGTGACCGCGATGCTGTACGCCGCCGTCAGCACCAGCAACGGCGGGCGCATGCGCCTGAGGAACAGAAACAGCACCTTGCTCATGGCGGGATCAGCGCCGCATGGCGACTGCGTCGGTGATCAGCAGCACCACGGAGATCACGTTGGCGATTACGGCGCCGGCGGCCAGCGAGACGATGCTGGCCATGAGCAGTGCGTCCAGGCCGGATGCGCTGACATGGGTGGCGTAGGCCCAGACCACCGCAGCCGCGCCCAGTTGCAGAACCGCCACCAGGGAGCTTGCCAGCATCAGGGCTCCGGTCTGCGTGCGGTCACCGAACTTGAGCACCATGGCGATCAGGTTCACGACGATGGCGGCGAACAACTCGTAGGTGTTGTGATGGGCCGGATTGTCGATCTCTCCCAGGACGAATCCGAAGTTGAGCGTCAGCGCCATAAAGATGAAGAAACCGAATACCACCTTCTCAAGGTTCATGGGGATCCCCCTTCAGTTGTTGCCGTCGCTGCCTTCGTCTTCGGGCGCCTGTGCGGGCGGCAGCACAAACTCCCGTGGTCGTTCCCGGATGCGAGCCAGGTAGGCCCTGAGCAGGCGGTCCACGGCCCCGATGCGCGTGCCGCGCGCCCGGAGCGCCACGTACAGGGCCAGCGCGAAGCTCACCCAGAGATTCACGGCACCGATCAGCAGCACGAACACCAGGAAGGGCAGCAGCACCGCCGCCTGGCCCGCGTGTGACGTGGCCGCGTAGCCCAGGTTCGCCGAGCCGAAGGCCACGTGCTGGATGTCCAGCGGCAGGCTCAGCAGGTAGCCGAGGTAGGCCGTGATCCCCAGCAGGACACCGAAGAAGAAGTTGCCGGCCAAGGCGCCGTAGTTGTGGTCGATAAAGTCGGCGAACCGCTCGCGGGTGCCCTCGGAAAGCAGACGCGCGAGCAGCGGGTGACCACGCAGCCGGCCGGGCAGGTCCAGATAGGCGCAGCGGTTGTCGAAAAACCCGGAGATCAGTCCGGCCACGAACAGCCACACGCCCGCGATGGCCGCGTGAAACAGGGCGAGCCCGGCAAAGGGTGTGAGCTTGTGCAGCTGGTACTGCGCCTGCGCCGCGTCCAGCACCGGCGCCTCCATGAGCGCACCATACAGCCAGCCCACCCCCACCGCCACGGGCAGGGCGACGCTCACGTTGCCCAGCACCGCCACCAGCTGTGAGCGTCCCACCTGGATCAGCAGGTCCGCCAGCCTGTCCGGGCTGGCGATGCCCTTCTCCGTCTCCTCGATGGCGCCCGCCAGCCGCGCGGCGGTCATGGCGGGCTGCTTGGTGGCCACGGTGAAACTCAGGATGTGAATGAGCACGAAACCGAGCCCGTAGTTCAGGCATACCCAGAACGTGTTGAGGCCGGGGTCCAGGCCCATGGCCTCGATCTCGATCTTGATCAGCGCCATGAAGGCGATGATCAGGCCCGCACCCGCGCCGCTGCGAAACATCTGCAGATACTCGGCACGGTTGGTGGTGATGTAGTGCTCGCCCGTTTCGCTGGCCTGCTGGGTGATGCTGCGCGCCAGCAGCCTCATGTTCTCCTGCCAGAGGGAGCGAAGGCTGTTGCGGCGCGTGTTGGCGATCACCAGTTCCCGGAACATCTGCACGGACGCGGCACGCCGGGCGTCGGTGTCGGAGGGATCCAGCATGTCCAGCAGGCCGGCGATGCGGTTCAGGGTCTGGGTCAGGCGTTCCAGCAGATGGGTGAGCGAGATGCTGCTGCCGTCGGTCACCGCGTGCTTGCGAAACACGTCGATCTGTTCCCGGCACTGTTCCAGGAGCACCCGGGCGTGGCGGTCGTCGTGAAAGTCCGCTTCCGGATCGGCAAGCCAGGCGCGGTAACCCTCCACGTAATCCGCAAGCTCCCGGTGCAGCGCCACGAAGGCCGAATGCCGCTTGGCGATGGATGGGTCCAGCCGCAGGAATTCCGGTTCCAGTTCCTCGGCGGCCACCCACACGGCCAGCATCTCCAGGGCGTAGAGGATCTCCTCGCTGGCCCTGCGCGCGATCTTCGAGGATTCCCCGGACAGGCAGCCCAGCCCCTCCAGCAGGCGCCACCAGGCGTCGTTGGGCAGTGCCGCGACCCATTGCACGTCCTTCGGATGGTGGAAGACGCAGGCGAGGATGTCCCTGAGATTGCTGCGATCCAGCGGCCTCGGGTTGAGCCGTTCGTAAAGGCGTTCCCGGAACTCCCGCACGAAACCCTTGCGGGAGTAGAGCCCGATCTCCGTATACAGGGTGAGGTGGCGTGCCGATTCCAGTTCCGCTTCCAGGCGTTCACGCAGTCGGTCGCGAACGGACGGACGGTCCTCCAGCGCCAGGGCCAGGTGCTCGATCCGTGTCACTACGGCCGCAACGGTTCCCTCCGAGGCCGCCGGGCGCAGCCAGTCGATGATCAGCCGGAGTGTGTCGGCCAGGTCCAGGGTATCGCCGGCCTCCAGTGCAGAAAGCAGCGAATCCGCGGTCCGTTCGTTCATCGATCACCGTCCAGGGAATGCCAGGGGCGTTCGTCCTCGGGGCAGGGCGGACACAGCGGCCCTGTTCTTTTGTCGGCAGATTATCACAGGCGGCCCGGCGGGCCGCCGGCCGGTCCCGGCCCCTGTGCCGGGACGTTGGGCGCATGTCGCCCCAAGGCGACACGAAACCCGGGTGCGTTCCGGCCCGGCAAACCGGCGTGAAGCCAGCCGCGTGGCGCTGCGACCGCCTCCGGCATGCCCGGGATCTGGTCACCCGCCGGAACCCCTGTCGCCCCGGTGCGACAGACCTGCGCCGGATACGACTTCGCTGCGGGTGCCTGTGCCGGGCCGGGTGTCGCCCGGATGCGACAAACCCGGCCCTTCCGCGGGTGGCCGGGGATGGGCGATTCCGGCGCCGTCGACGGACCCGCCAAACTGGCTGGAAGGACGGCAAACGGCGGAATTTCAGGCACATGGCGTCGATATGCCCCCCGGCCCGAGGGGGCTCCCGGGCGGCTGCACGGCAAACTGGCACGCCGGTTGCAACACTCCAGGTCAATCACACGCCGACATCCGCCGGGCCTGTCCGGTCACGAATGCCCGGTGCGGTGAGATCCGAAACCCAGGAGGGCTTTTTATGAACACGACGCTTCGCAAGACATTGATGGCCACCGCCATCGCGGCGCTGATGACTTCACCGGCATGGGCGCAGACCGACACGCGGGATCTGCCGGGTGCTGCGCCGGAGTCCGCGCCCGGACAGTCCATGGAGGGCGCACCGCCCGTATCGCCCGCGCCGGAGGGCCGCGGCGGCTACCTGGCGCCCGATGCTGCGGGCAGCAATAACCCGCTCTATACGATGACACCCAATCAGCTGCGCCGCGGCGATGTGATCGACGCGGATGGCGAGAAGGTTGGCACCATCAAGACCGTGGTGCTCAACCCCGACCACGAAAGCATCCACGCGGTCGTCTCCTCCGGAGGGATCCTGGGATTCGGCGCACGGGAGATCACCATCTCATTCGACGAGATGCGGTTGTCCGATGACAAGGTGCAGGTCAGAACCACGAAGGAAGAACTGATGGAACGCGCCGGGTACGTGCCGGAGGAATACGTCGAACTGGAACCCGACCGCCCGATCAGCGAGTTCTCCGCTTTTGAGCCGATGCCGGATGAAGAGCCCGGTGCGGGCCCCGTGCCCGAGCCGCCGCTCTGATCCGATCGTGCAACAACCGCGGCGTCTGGTCTCCCAGGCAGGCGCTGCGGTTCCTTTTAATCCTGCCAGGCGGCGAGCCCCGCCGTGCCGGGGTCGACCCGTGCGTCGCAACGGCTGAGCACGAGACGCGGCGGGTCGAACGAAAAGATGAACGGCCCCGCGCGTTGCAGCACGTTGAGCCCGAGGATCGGGCGGGTGCTGCCGGGAAAGACCGCCGCTTCGACATCGCGCATCCAGCACGCCTCGCCGATGCTGACGGATTCGATGGCATAGACGGGTACGTTCAGTTCGCTGCCATCGGCCAGTCTGCCGCGCAGATCCCTCACGAAGGTCGCCTGGCCGCCTTCCTTCAGGGTATGCAGTATCTCCTCGTTGATGGTCATGTAGCCGGACCCGGTATCGACCATCAGGTCCACCTCGCCCAGCCCCGTGATCCGCCCCGGCACGTAGAACGTGGCGCCGCCCTTGGAACGCATGTCGACGGCGGTTTCGAATTCGCCGGCCAGGGATACGGTGGCGGTGCCCATCAGCAGTACGAGGAGCGCGCAGGCGATGAATCTTTGCATGTCTGACCTACCGGAAGGCCGCAGTGGTGCGGCGCGGGGGCGTACGGGCCCGAACGAACGTATTGGCGAAATTCAGCCCCAGTATCCGGGGTGCGGACGACGCGGGTCAAGGAAGCGGGCAGGAGTGACGGGAGCCGTAGGATGGGCAAAGCGCAGCGTGCCCATGCGGAAGGGCGGGATCAGGAGTGAGGAGGTCAGTGACAAGTGACAAGAGAAGGGAGGGGTTGCGCTCCTCACTCCTCACTCCCCGGATACTCGTTGTACTTCTTCGAACTGCCCCGCACCCGGTCGGCCGGGTACTTGGCTTCGTTGAGGGCGATCTTGTCCTCCACGGCGGCCATGAGATCGACACCGAGGCGATCGGAGAGGCGGATCAGGTAGATGAAGATATCCGCCATCTCGAGGCGCACCTCCTCCAGCTTGTCCGGCGGCAGCCGGTAGCTCTGCTCTTCGGTGAGCCACTGGAAGTGCTCGATCAGTTCGCCCGCTTCGCCGATGAGCGCCATGGCCATGTTCTTGGGGGAGTGAAACTGCTCCCAGTCCCGGGCACGGGCGAATTCACGCAGGCGCTCGTTGAGATCGTGCAGTGCATTGTCCATGGGTTCTGCTCCCGGAATGTCATGAATCTGGAGAAGGGCCAACCGTTACCGAAACGGGTGGTCGGCTCGCTGCGATGGATCAGTCCCCGGTCCAGGCGCAGCCGGGCCGGGTGTTCACCGGGTTCCGCCACTACCGCTTCATCAGAGAGGTTTCCGTCGAGCTCCATTCTCGCTGTTTATGTCGAAGTAACAGACTTACGATGCGTTAACCCGTAATAAATTGGCTCCTCGACGTTCCCAGTGGATTCGATCATCACAGAGGATCCATGGACATCCGCGCGATAACCTACACCCCGTGTAGGAGCCCGGTCCTCCGGGCGATCCTGCCCAAGCCGAACCCCGTTCGCCCGGAGGACCGGGCTCCTACAAGTGCCTTGATCCCCATCCCGTAGGAGCCCAGCCCCCTGGGCGATCCTGCCCAGGCCAAACCCTGTTCGCCCGGAGGACCGGGCTCCTACGTGTGCCTTGATCCTCACCCCGCAGGAGCCCCGTTCCCCGGGCGAACCGGCCGTTGCCGACGAAGGCTTTCCATTCGAGACGCCGAAGAACC
>SKOF01000180.1 GCA_007120155.1 Thioalkalivibrio sp.
AAGGTTCGATGACGCGCATCCTGGTAGTTGATGATTCTCCCACCGAGGTCCACGTCCTCAAGGCCATGCTGGAGAAGAACGGCTATGCCGTGCTGACAGCCTCCAGTGGTGAGGAAGGGATCTCCATCGCCAAGCAGCAGAAGCCGGATCTGGTCCTGATGGACGTGGTGATGCCCGGCCTCAATGGATTCCAGGCCACGCGTCAGCTGGCCAACGACGCCTCCACCAAGGCCATTCCCGTGATCGTGGTGACCACCAAGGACCAGGAAACCGACAAGGTCTGGGCCATGCGACAGGGCGCCAAGGACTACATCGTCAAGCCGGTCAGGGAAGGGGATCTGATGGAGCGTGTCAGGGCGCTGGTACCCTGAGTTCGTCCCGCCGATGACAGCCGCCACCGCCCAGTCCCCTTTCCAATATCTGCAGTCCCTGGCAAGCAAGGGCATTGCACTCGCCGGGCACCTGCCGGTGCAGGTGGAGCACAAGGAGGCCTGGAAGGGTGTGCTGTTCGAATTGCACGGTCATCGGCTGCTTGCGCCGATGGACGAGGTGGCGGAGATCGTGACGCCGCCGCGTTGTACGCGCATCCCCGGCGTCAAGCCTTGGGCCTACGGCATGGCCAACATGCGCGGCAACCTGCTGCCCGTCATGGACCTGCAGGGGTTTCTCTACGGAGACAACCTCTCCGGGGACACGCGCCGCCATCGGCTGTTGGTGGTCAACTGCGATGGCGTATACGCGGGCCTCGTGGTGGAGTCTGTACTGGGAATGAAGCATTTCTGGGTGGATGACCGGGATATGGAGGTGCCCGTTCCCGATCAGGTACTGGCGCCCTACCTGACCGGCTCATTCCGGTCCGATGATGAGCGCCTTGCGGTCTTCAGCCCGTGGCGTCTGGCCCGGGACGAGGCTTTCCTGAACGTGTCCAGTTGAGGTCATTGATCGACAGCATCATCATGAGGCGCCGCCCTGGTAACGCGGGCGATCCTCGCATAACAGGAACAGGAGGGCCCTGCCGGACAGGGTCGAAGTCCACCACGACGACGAGTTCACCGAAGCAGGTGCGGGGAGTGTGACTATGAAGGGGTCTTCAAGCGACGGCAGGCTGAAGCTCGGATTCAACCGGACCTTCACCGTACTGGTGGGTCTGCTCATTCTTTTCATGGTGCTGACGGTGGTGGCGTTCTTCTACTACACCATCCAGTTGGGCCACAACCGTGATCAGGTTGCTATCGCCGCCGAGCAGCGTCTGACGTCTCAGCGCATCGCGACGTTTGCCCTGGAATCGGCGGCCGGCAACGATGCCGCATTTGCCCAGTTGGCAGCCCTGCGTGACGACTTTGAACAGTCCCTGACGCTGTTGCAGCGCGGCGACCCGGCCACCGGCATGCCGGCGGTGCCCGAAGACGTGGCTGAACAGCTGGCCGGCGTGGAGCGGGCATGGGCGAGTTACCGGGAGAGTATCGACAGCATTACCGAGGGGCGGGACGCGGTCCTCGACGTTGCTGAGTACAACCAGATCATCACCGAATCCATCCCTGAACTCGTTTCCCTGTCCGAGGAGGTGGCGCGAAGCCTCGCCGCCGCCAACGCCGATCCCCGGCAGGTGTTCAACGCCACCCGTCAGATGATGCTTGCGCAGCGGGCGCAGAACCACCTCACCCAGGTCATCGAGGGCGGTATCGGGGCCGGCCGCGCGGCCGACAGCTTTGCCCGGGACGCGGTGGAGTTCGGCATCATGCTGGAAGGCATGGTGCGCGGTCTCCCCGGCCGGGGAATCGAGCAGGTGGAGGATCCGGAGGCCCTGTCGCAGTTGCGGGAGGTGGCCATGCTGTTCAGCATGGTGCAGGACAACGTGGGCGGCATCCTGGAGATCGTGCCCCAGTTGTTCGAGATCAAGGAGTCGGCCGCACAGGTGGAAGGCCTGTCCGGCGACATGCTCGCCGTGACCACGGAGATGGAGTCTGCCCTGGTGGCGAGCGGCTCGCGTCTGGATATCTGGGTATTCGCGGGTTACCTGTTCGGTGCCCTGTCCTTGGCAACCCTCATGCTGCTGGGTTACATCCTTTACCAGGATACCCGCCGCCGGCTCGCGGTCACCACGGAGCAGAACCGTCGCAACCAGAGGGCCATTCTGCAATTGCTCGACGAGATGACCAACCTGGCGGAAGGTGACCTCACCGTGCATGCAACCGTGACGGAGGACATCACCGGCGCCATCGCGGACTCGGTCAACTACGCCATCGATGCGCTGCGCAGCCTGGTGACCACCATCAACCAGACCGCCATGCAGGTGTCGACCGCCGCGGTCAAGACCCAGTCCACCGCCCTGCGCCTGGCCGATGCGTCCAGCCACCAGGCGCGCGAGATCGCCTCGGCGTCTTCGTCCATCACCGATATGGCCGACACCATCGAAAAGGTGTCACGGAGTGCGGAGACCTCCGCGGAGGTGGCCCAGAAGTCGGTGGAGATCGCCGGCAAGGGTGCGCTTACCGTACGCAAGACCATCGACGGCATGGACACCATTCGCGAACAGATCCAGGAGACCTCCAAGCGAATCAAACGCCTTGGTGAATCGTCCCAGGAGATCGGCGATATCGTGGGCCTGATCAACGATATCGCGGATCAGACCAACATCCTCGCGCTCAATGCCGCCATTCAGGCGTCTGCCGCCGGCGAGGCGGGCCGCGGCTTCGCGGTGGTGGCCGACGAGGTGCAGCGGCTGGCGGAACGCTCCGCCAACGCCACCAAACAGATCGAAGCCCTGGTGAAGACCATTCAGGCCGACACCAACGAGGCGGTGATCTCCATGGAGCATTCCACTGCCAACGTGGTGAACGGCGCCAAACTGGCGCTCGACGCGGGCGACGCCCTCAACGAGATTGAAGGTGTTTCCCACCAGCTTGCCGACCTGATCGCGACCATCTCTCACGCCGCCCGGCAGCAGGCGGCGGTGGCCCAGAACGTGTCCAACACCATGAACGTGATTCAGGAGATCACCATGCAGACCTCCGACGGCACCAACGAAACGGCGGTGTCCATCGGAAACCTCACCAACCTGGCGACCGAGCTGCGCAAGTCAGTGGCCGGCTTCAAGCTCCCGGAATCGGAGCAGTTGGAGACGGTCATCATCGACCAGATGGACGAGGAAGGATCGGGCAACGAGAATGAGGGCGCGCACAAGGTGGCCTGATTGTCAGGACGCCTAGATCAGCCGCCCGTCGTCTCACTGAAACCAGGTGTGCCATGAGCCAGGATGACACCATCGAGTACAGCGCCCTGCATTGGGTCAAGAAGGACCTGGATGTCCTGCTGGACGAGGCCCGGGCTGCGCTCGAAGGCTATATCGAGGACGATACCCAGTCAGACAGGCTGGTGGACACCGAGGTCAGGCTCCATCAGGTGCAGGGCACCCTGCAGATGGTGGAGATCCATGGGGCGGCACTGCTGGCCGAGGAGATGGTGCAACTGGTCCGCGCCCTGCGCGCAGGCGGCGTCACCAGTCGCGAGGATGCCTATGAGATCCTGATGCGGGCGATTCTGCAGTTGCCCGATTACCTGGAGCACATTCAGACGGGACACCGGGATATTCCGATCGTCCTGCTCCCCCTGCTCAATGATCTTCGTACCACGCGCAACGCCAGCCTGCTGTCGGAGAACGTGCTGTTTTTCCCCGATATGGACGGCATCACCGGCCTCGATGAAGGAGAGGAGGTCGATGAGGCGCCCGGCGAGGACGTTCAATCGCTGGCGCGTCGCAGCCGCCATGCGTATCAACTTGGCCTTCTCGGTCTCTTCCGGCACAAGGACGTCAAGCCGAGCCTCGATCGTATCCAGGATGTCCTCTCCGGTCTGCGCCACGCGGCCCGGGATGATTCCGTGCGCCGGATGTTCTGGATCAGCGGGGCGATGGTCGAGGCGCTGACCGATGGCGCGCTGGAGGCAAGTGTTACCGTCAAGCAGTTGCTGGGTCGTGTGGATCGCCAGATCCGGGTGCTGATACAGGAAGGCGAGTCCGCCGTGGCGAGGCAGATGCCTGCCGACCTCCTCAAGAACCTCATCTATTACGTGGGACGTTCCAGCCCCGGCGGTGAGCAGGTGCAGGCGGTCAAGCGCGCGTTCCGGCTTGACGAAGTGCTGCCCGAAGGCATCGATCTGGAGCAGGCCCTGGAGAACATCCGGGGCCCGAATCAGCAGTTGCTGGAGACGGTCTCCCATGCCATTCGCGAGGATCTGGCAGAGGTCAAGGACGGGCTCGACGTGTTCATGCACAGTGAGCGCAAGGACGTGGCAAGTCTGGCGCCGCTGGTGGACAGCCTGCGCCGCATGGCCGATACCATGGCCATGCTGGGTATGGGCGAGCCCCGGGAGCTGGCGCTTCGCGAGGCCGATATCATCGAGCAGATGGTCAACGGCCAGTCGCAGCACGATGACACCGTGCTCATGGACGTGGCCTCGCGCCTCTTGATGCTGGAGACATCCATCAAGGGGCTGGTGGCCTCCAGAGGCCCTGTTGCCGCGCGCGAGAATCTATTGCCCGGTGCGTTGGGGGCGCTGACCGAGGGTGAGTCCCGGACAATCATTGCGACCATTTTGCACGAGGCCCTGGCGGACATCGCAAAGGCCAAGGGCGGTATCCTCGATTACATCGGGGAGCCTCAACAGTCGGATCGACTGAATGATGTGGCCGAGTTGCTTTCACGCGTCGCCGGTGCGTTGGCAATGCTGTCCCTGGATGAAGTGGCCGACACGCTGAGCGAGGTGCGGCACTACATCGAGCATCAGGTGCTTGAAGGCGGCCACGTTCCCGATGCCGGCGAGCAGGAGGCCCTGGCCGAGGCAGTCACGGCCATCGAGTTGTACCTGGAGACCCTGGATAACGGCAGCGGTGATCCCCGGCCCATGCTGGACACGGCGCGCCGATGTCTCCCCCGGCTGGTACCGGCTCAGGTGTCCGAGGAGACGGATACCGGTCCGGTCGCTGTGGCCGATGAGCAGCCCGGCGATGAGGATGACACCCGGTTCCTGACGTACCCGGAACCGGAAGGGGTGCATGCCGGCGAATCCCTCGCTGAGGCACCTGCCCCCGGGGTGGAGCCGGACACGGAGACTCCGGTCGAGGTGCCCGAGCCGGTGGAGTCGCATGCGCCGCCGGAGCCTGAAGCCGAACCGGAGCGTTACCCGGTGATGTCGGGCGACATGGATGAAGAGATCCTGGAGATCTTCCTGGAGGAGGCCCAGGAGGAGATCGAACGCGTGCGCGAGTTCCTGCCCCAGTGGCGCAACAACCCGGCGGATCAGGACGCGCTTTCCACCGTGCGTCGATCCTTCCATACCCTCAAGGGCAGCGGTCGACTGGTGGGCGCGCAGTTGCTGGGCGAGTTCGCCTGGTGCATGGAGAACCTGCTCAACCGGGTGATCGACCAGACGGTGCCGGCCTCTCCGGAAGTCCACCGGTTGCTCGACGAGGCCTTGCGCACCCTGCCGGCGCTTCGTGAACAGATTGCCGGCGGCGCGGGTGCCGACGAGCGGGTCTACGGGCTCATGTCCCGGGCAGACGGGCTGGCCAGGGGGGAGCAGGTCGCCCCTGCGCCGGCACCGCCGTCGCCCGAGAGTCAGCCGACGGCAGAGGAAGCCGCCGACGCCGGGGAGCCGTCCGGCGATGACGATACCCTGGCGAAGCCGTTTCCGGGTATCGCCGGATTGAGATCCTCGTTTCACGATGTCCCCGATCCGACCGGAGACGAGGCGGTTGCCGCACCGGGTCCCGGGCTTTCCCCCGGCGAACCCTTCGCGGCCGATTCCGAAGAGGCCGGGGTGCCGGCGGTGTCTGATGCGTCCCCGGCCGACGACGATACCGATACGGTGATATTGCATGACTTCGATACCCGCGTGGCCGATGGGCACGAAGCCGGCTCCACGGACGATGAGGTCCGGTGGCAGGATGAGGACAAGGCGCTGCCTTTCGAAGCTACGGGCACTTCGGTGCCGGAGCCCGACGATCGATCCCGGGAGCCGGACCTGCCTGCCTCGCGTGGTCATATACGGTGGAGCGAGGACGTCCCCGAGATCGCCGCTTCGATCTCCGACGAAGCGCCGGAACGCATGGACCCGATGTTGCTGGAGATTTTCCGCAATGAAACCGGCCAGCACCTGGATGCGTTGCGTGAGTTGCTTGCTGCCGCAGGGCAGAACGGTGAGGAGGGGCTGCCCGTCTCGGATGCCCTGTTGCGTGCCATACACACCCTTAACGGTGCCGCACGCACTGCCGAGGTACCGGAGATTTCCGAAGTCTGCGGCCCGTGCGAACGTTACGTGAAGGCCCGTGCCGACGTGGGGCTGACCATACCCCGGGAGGTGCTTCCACAATTCGGTGTCATGATTGACCACGTCACCGATGTGCTGGAGGCCCTGGAGCGAGGTGCCGGCAGCCTTCCTTCCGGTGAGCGTCTCGCCACGGAGATGCAGGCCCTGCTGGATGAGGAATTGGCCCGTATCGAGGCCGTGCGCCACGAGAACGCCATGCGGCCGATGCCGCAGATTGCGCCGGGCGCGGAACCGTCATCCGACGAGGCTGCTTCTGCCCCGGAAGCGACGCCCCCCCCGGGCCCTGAAGACGGTTCGCCGGTGAATGAAGAAGCGTTCCCCGCACCCGGCGAAACCGTTGAAATGACGGAACAGCCCGCCATCGGTGACGTACCTCCCCCGGATGTGCCCAATGCGCAGGATATGGAATTGGTGGACATCTTCCTGGAGGAAGGTGTGGAGATCCTGGACGCCGCCGACAACCTGCTTGAGTCCTGGCGCCAGGCCCCGGAGGACGAACAGATCATTACGGAGTTCCAGCGTCAGCTCCATACCCTCAAAGGCGGCGCCCGTATGGCCGGGTTCCGCAACATCGGCGATCTGAGTCACGCCCTGGAAAGTCTGGTCATCGATATCTCGGAGACGGGGCGTGTCCCCGAGCAGGCGATGCTGGAGGCAGTCGGTGCCGCCCTGGATCGCCTGAGCGGCCAGATCGAGCAGGCGCGGCGTCGCGAGCCGGTGGTCGCCGCACCCGAACTGGTCGAGCGCATCTCCTCGTTCTGTGAGACGGCGGAAAGCCTGCCATCCACGATCGGAGCCGGAGAACCCGGTGAATATGATGTGGATTCGCCCGCGCGGGATATGCCCTCTGACGAGGACAGTGCGGACCAGCCTCTCCTGGACGTGGCCGATCTGCCGTTGGATGAATCCCTGGCGGGGATCGGAGAGCGCCTGGAGGGGACGGAGCTGCCTGATTCCGCGATGGATCCGGCGGCTCGCGAAGCCGTGGGAGAGGCCCGCGAAGCGAAACCCGCGGACGTCACCACCGCCCAGGAGCTGGTCAGGGTACGTTCCGAAGTGCTGGATAACCTGGTGAACTATGCCGGCGAGGTGAACATCTATCACGCTCGCCTGGAGCAGCAGATCACCGGTTTCGGTTTCAACCTGGGTGAACTCGCGCAGACCGTCATGCGGCTCAGGGAGCAGCTTCGCAAGCTGGAGCTGGAGACCGAGGCGCAGATTCTGTTCCGTTACGAGAAGGAAAAGGAGGAGCAGGGCCTCGAAGGCGATTTCGATCCGCTGGAGATGGACCGCTATTCGAATATCCAGCAGCTCTCGCGTGCGCTTGCCGAAAGTATCAACGACCTCGTGAGCATCCAGGAGATCCTCTCCGATCAGGTGCGGGACTCCGCAACGCTCCTCCTGCAGCAGTCGCGGGTCAGTACCGATCTGCAGGAAGGCCTCATGCGTACGCGCATGGTGCAGTTCTCCAATATGGCACCCCGATTGCGCCGTGTGGTGCGCCAGACCGCAGCGGAGCTTGGCAAGCGCGTGAACCTGACCGTGAGCGGTGAGGGCAGCGAGCTCGATCGTTCCGTGCTGGAACGCATGGTGGCACCTCTGGAGCACATGCTGCGCAATGCGGTTTCCCATGGCATCGAGGCCGTGGACGAACGCAAGGCCGCCGGGAAGCCGGAGGCCGGTCAGATCGACCTGCAGGTGAGCAGGGAAGGCTCCGAAGTGGTGATCCGCGTCCATGATGACGGCGCGGGTATTGATCTGAAGGCGGTGCGCGAGAAGGCGCGCAACCTTGGCTTGATCAGTGCCGATGAAGCCCTGCTTACGGACGAGGACGTCATGCAGTTCATCCTGGAGTCCGGATTCTCGACGGCCAGGGAGGTCAGCCAGATCTCGGGCCGTGGTGTGGGTATGGACGTGGTGAACAGCGAGATCAAGCAGCTGGGCGGAACCCTGAGTATCGAGTCCGTGCGGGGGCACGGTACCCGGTTTACGGTGCGGCTGCCCTTCACGCTGGCCATCAATCAGGCCTTGCTGGTTCAGGTGGGAGAGGATATCTATGCGGTGCCGCTGTCCAGCATCGAGGGCATCGTGCGCATGCGTACCGAGGATCTGGCCGCCTACTACAAGCAGGATCATCCGGTCTACGACTATGCCGGCAACACTTACGAGGTCAAGCACCTGGGTGTGCTGCTGGACGTTTCGCAGCCTGTTCTGCATGCAAGTGACATGATGTATCCGGTGCTGCTGGTGCGCTCGGGCGATCATCGCATTGCCCTGCATGTGGATGGACTGATGGGCAGCCGCGAGGTGGTGGTCAAGTCCGTGGGCCCGCAGGTGGCCAAGGTGCGCGGTATCTCCGGCGCCACCATCCTGGGCGATGGCCGGGTGGTGCTGATTCTGGACGTGCCGGCGCTGGTGCGCATCGGTGCCGGCGTACAGCTCGTCTACCGCGCGCCCGAGCCGGAAAGCGGTGAGGCCATGCCCACGGTCATGGTGGTGGATGACTCCATCACCATCCGCAAAGTCACCGCGCGCATGCTGGAGCGCAATCGCTATCGGGTGATTACCGCGAAGGATGGCCTCGATGCCGTTGCGCAGTTGCAGGACAATGTGCCTGACATCATGCTGCTGGATATCGAGATGCCGCGCATGGATGGCTACGAACTGGCCACCCATATGCGCAACGACAGCCGGCTGCAGAA
>SKOF01000421.1 GCA_007120155.1 Thioalkalivibrio sp.
CGATGATCCAGGGGTTCTGGAAGGCCGCCTGCAGGTTGGCGCCCGCAAGGCCGGCGAACACCCCCGCCACCGTGTAGGTGAACGCCATGGCCAGGACGAACACCAGCGAGATGAAAAAGGCTTTGCGGGTGGTGAGGTTCTTCTGCCCGACGATGATGTTGGACAGGATGGGGATCATCGGGAACACGCAGGGCGTGAAGGTCAGCAGCAGTCCGAAACCGAAGAAGGCCAGCACCACAAGCCAGATGCGCCCGTCGGCCAGTTGGGCGGCGATGCGGTCCTGCTCGGAAACCGGTGCGGCGGGGAGGTCCGCGCTCTCGGCCAGCCCGTCGGTGAACTCGAAGCTCGCCGTCTGGACCAGCGGTGGGTAGCATACGCCGAGGTCCGCACAGCCCTGGTAGTCCGCCTCCAGGGTGACCCGGTTGCTGGCGCCATCCTCACGAAGGATGGGCACCAGGATCTCCACTTCGTGGCGGAAGGTCTCGGTGAGTCCGAAGAACTCGTCCTCCACCTTCTCGCCTTCGGGTGGATTGACCGGGCCCACCCGGTTGCCCTCGCCCTCGGTGACCCGGAATCCGAGCTTGTCCCGGTAGAGGTAATAGCCGTCGGCGATGGTCCAGCGCACCAGCACCGCGTTCCGGCTGATGGGTTCCACCGACAGCTGAAAGGCCTTTTCCGGCTCCAGCAGTTCGTCGGCGCCGCCGCCCAGACTGCCCGCGAGCCGGCTCAGGAGCCCCACTGCCCGGCCGCGCTCCCGTTCCGCGGCAGGTGCCGCCGGTGCCTCAGGTGCGGCGGGCAGTTCCAGGGAGGCGGTCTGGAACAGGGGCGGGTAGCATACGCCGATGTCGGCACAGCCCTGGGAGCGGGCCTTGAGGTCGAGGCGGTCCGGCGCGCCGGAAGAGCGCTCGACGGGCACCTCGATGCGGATGAAGTCGCGGTAGGTCTCCACCCGGCCGAAGAACTCGTCCTCCTTGACGGTGCCGTCGGGGATGCGCGGCGTACCCAGCCGGACCCCGTCGGTCTCGGACTCGAAGTCGAACTGCTCCTTGTACATGTAATAGCCGTCGGCAATGCGCCATTCGGCCACCAGGGTGTCGTCCTGGATGCTCGCCTGGAAGGCAAAGGCCTTTTCCGGCTCCAGCAGTTCGTCGTCACCCAGGAGGGCGAGCGCGGGCGCGGAGAAAAGCAGGAGAATGAGGGCGAGCAGTCGTTTCATCATGATGAGGTGCAGTCCTGGATCCAACGGAGGTATGGCGGCAGGCCCTGAGTAATTGGAACCGCAATAATCTCCGGAAGTTCATAGGGATGCAGTTCCAGCAGGGCGGCCTGGAGCTGGGCATAACCCGTTTCCGTGGTCTTGATCAGTAATACGTGCTCCGGGTCCTGATGGATCTCCCCCTGCCACTCGTATACGGACGTCCCGGGCGGGAGAATATTCACACAGGCCGCCAGGCGGCGCGCCACCAGCGCTGAAGCCACCGTCCCCGCGCTCTCGGCGTCGGGCAGCGTGGTGAATACCAGCAGGGTGCCGGGGGCGTCGTTGCCGGGGCGTTCAGTCATTGCCCGGTATCAGGACGGCTCGCTGGCCGGCCCGCAGATTGTGGTCCGCAGGCGCGATGAACTCTACAGTCACCGGATATCGCGGCGTCTCAGAGGTCATGTCCAGGGGTTCCAGACCCAGGGCGCGCAGTTTGCCAGTGTAGCGGCGCTCCCCCACGCGCACTTCCACGTTCTGCCCCACGGCGAGACCGGCCAGGCCGTCCTCCTCCACCTGCCCGCGCGCGAGCATGGGTTCGGCGGAAACCAGCGTCACCATCGGCGTGACCTGCAGTTCATTATTGACGGTCTGGCCCGCGCGCACGTGCCGGGCCAGCACCAGGGCATCGAAGGGGGCCCGCACCTGGCTGTATTCCAGATCCAGGCGGGTGCGGGTCAGCCTGGCACGGGCCGCCACGAACTCCGCGTCCGCCATGGCAAACGCGATCTCCGCGAGACTCAGGTCCCGCTGGGAGATGAGCGTGCGGTCATACATCTCCTGCTGGCGCTCATACTCCAGTTCCGCCTCGGCGCGGGCGATCTCCAGGCGTCGTACCTGGGCCTCGTCCTCCTCGATCTGCGCGCGGATACCCCGGTCATCCATCCTTACCAGCACATCGCTGCGCTTCACCCGCTGGCTCGGCTCGGCATGGACGCTGGCAACGACGCCGGAGACCGGAGTGCCCAGTTCCACCCGTTCGGCCCAGTCGAGACGGGCGGGGATCTCCTGGGCGAGGGCCATGGGGGCCGCGAGCCCCAGGCAGAATGCCAGGACGGGCAGCAGTACGGTGATCCGGGGTGTGATGGCATGGCTTTGCATGGACGAAGACTCCCTCAGGGTGTGCCCATGGCGCCTGTGGCGTAGACAGGGCTGAAGGCGGGTTGGCCGGTGAGCAGGGCCAGGCGCTCCCAGGCCAGCGCCAGTTCGAATTCCGCCTGTGCCGCGAACAGCATGGCGGCGGACCACTGGGTCATGGAATCGCCCAGGTCTGTCTGCACCTCCAGTTCATACAGGGCACGGCTGCGGTCCAGGTACAGTTCGCGGTAATCACTCCTTACCTGCGCCTGTTCCCGGCGAGTCCTGAGCCGCTGGATCTCGAGCCAGGTCTCCAGCACCGCCTGGCGCAGATCCAGTTCGTGCTGCCGGATCCGGGCATGGGTGTCGTAGAGTTCCGCCTGCTGCCGGGCCACCGAGGCGTCCACGCGCCGGCCGCTGTACAGGGGGATATCCAGCACCAGCCCCGCGGCCAGCGGGTCGCGGCTGCCGAGCAGGCGTTCATAATGCGTGGCCTCCACCTCCGCGCTGAGCGTCGGGCGCCGGTCGGCGCGGCTGGCCGCCAGGCGCTGACTGACGGCCTGGGCCTCCAGGCGCAGGCTGGCCAGCCTGCGGTTGCCCGCTTCTGCGAGGACATAGAGTTCCTCCAATTCGGGCAGCGCCCGGTCATTGCCGGGCAATTCGGGGCGCAGGAGGTCCGCGGGCACGTTCTCCGGGCGATTGAGGGCCAGGGCCAGCCGGTTGCGGGCGCTGCGTGTTTCCTGCAACGAGGCCATGCGCCGCAGTCGGGTCTCCTGGAAGTGGTCCTCCAGGGCCAGCAGGTCGATATCCGAGACCTGGCCGAGTTCGTTTCGGTGACGGGCCCGGTCGAGGGATACAAAGGCGATGGCCATGGCCTCGTTGTCCCGGGTATAGGCCAGGTCCGCCAGCAGCACCTCGAAGTAGCGGCGCATGATCTCCACGCGCTGGCGGGCCATGAGGCTGAGGTGCTGCTCCTCGCTGCTGCGCAGGGCGGTGTCGGCGGCCTCCAGGGCGTGGCTTGTGCGGCCGAAGTCGTAGAGGGGTTTACTCAGGCGCAGAATGGCCTGGGAGTCGTTGTGGCTCTGATCCGGGGCTATTTCATTGGGGTCCACCCAGCGCGCGTTCAGCCTGAGGCCTACCAACAGGTCGTTGGCGCTGTCGGCTGCGAGCCGCTCGGCCTCGCCCCGCAGGATCTCGGCCCGCCCGCGTGCCACCGCGGGGTGCTCCTCGTCGGCGAACGCCAGTGCGTCCACGAGCGAGAGCGGCTGCGGCAGGCGGGTCTCGGCCATGGCGACCGAGGCCAGCCCCAGGGCCAGTCCGAAAAGCGCGCGCCCCCACGCCCGCCGCATGTACCCCCCTGCCCGATTCATTGTCGCGCCCGGGCCTGCCGTTCGCGCTTGTAGCGGTTGAAATTGGTGTCCTTGTGGTGGCCTTCCGCCACGAACTCACCCAGCCACATGAATTCCTCCACGCCGGAGGTGGCGCCGGTGAATCGGACGATGGGTTCGCCCTCGTGGTCGTAGAACTGGAATACCGGGGTGGCGCGGACGCGGTTCTCGCGGAAGGCAAAATCCGCCTGCCGCATGGTCTCGCCCTGGAAGTTGACCACTTCCACGTCTCCGCTCACGTCCACACTCAGGACGCGAAAGTGCTCCCGGTAGTAGGCCTGGACCTCCGGCTGGTTGAGCACCGTCTGTTTCATGCGGTGACAGAAGGGGCATTCGTCCATCTCGAAGAAGATCATCAGCGCCTTCTTGTTCTCGTCACGGGTGATCTCCAGTTCCTCCTGGAAATCCCCGAAGGTGGTCTCGAAGAAATGATCGTACGGATCGAGGCCGCCCGCGGCGCGTGCCGCGGCGCCCAGCACCAGCGCGGTGGCGAGTGCCAGCGCGATGGCGGGCGCCCAGCGCCGGGATCTGTAGCCGGATTCGAACAACTGGGCGCGGATCATGGCGTTTTCCTCGGTGGTGCGTGTTACGGTGACAGGGCCTTGCGCTGCCCCGGTGCCCGGATAGAATGCCGGACGGGGGGCTGCCTGTTGCGCTCAGACCGGCGCGACCGGTGCAGAGTTCCACAATCCGTGGCGGATTTCCCGTGCACGGCAATGTTCATGGCCGGAACTTGCCCGATGTCAATTCAAAGGCCGCATAAAATACCCTGAAACGGGTCTGCCGGCTACCATGGCAGGGTCCTTCAGTTCAGTCATGAGGCGAGATCATGAAAGCATGTTTCGATCGTTGCGGATGGTGGTTTGCGGGATGCCTGCTCCTGCTGCTGGCCGGCCCGTTGTCGGCTGACGCCCCGGACGGCTATCCGTTTGTCAGCTATGACGAAGGTCTCCGCCTGGCGGCCGAGCAGGAGCGCCACGTGTTCATGTATTTCGGACGCTACGGTTGCGGGTGGTGCGAGAAGACCAACAAGGAAAGCTTCTCCGACCCGGATCTCAGGGCGCTGTACACGGACAACTACGTGCTGGTCTACGTGGACGCCGAGAGCGGCCGGCGCATGACGCTGCCCGACGGCGAGCGGATCACCGAGATGGAGCTGGGCGCGCGCATGAACGTGTATGCCACGCCGGTGTTCGGTTTTCTTCAGCCCGGCGGCGAGACCATCTTCACCGTGCCCGGTTTCAAGACCGCGGATGAGTTTCGCGATTACCACCGTTTCGTGTCCGGCGGGCATTACCGGGAGCAGGGGCTGTTCGAGTTCCTGGCGACGGGCGGGTCCCGATGAGGGGTCTGTGGCTGATGGCGGCGGCCGTGCTGGCCGCGCCCGTGCAGGCCGAGTGGCAGTTCGGTGAGCCCCGGTGGCCCGGAGGTGAGCCCCGTGCCGGCGTTTTCCACCAGCTCGACGGCACGGCGCGTCGGCACGTGGCGGTCGACGAGGGTCACGCGGCCGTGGTGTGGTCCGACAACCGCGACGGCGGGTACCAGGTGCGCGCCGCGTTCCGCCCCTTGTCGGACGGCGGCGCCTTCGGCGATGTGGAAACCCTGAGCGAGGGCGACGAGGCCTACCACCCGGTGGTGGTGGCCCTGGGTGACGGCCGGTTCGGCTTCGCCTGGGAGCAGGATGAGCGCGTATGGATGCGCATTGCCGGGCCGGGCGGGGCGGGCCCCGCGGTGCGGATGGACGAGGCCGAATCCACGCAGCCGGCCCTGGCCGCGCACCCGGAAACGGGTATCGTGGCTGCGTGGGCGCGGCGCGAGAACGGCGTGTTGCGGGTGGTGTCGGCGCCGGTCGCCGTGGATGAGGACGCCGTGGTGCGCATCGGCGAGGCCGCGCCCGTGGATCCGGAGCCCGCCGCACGTGACCAGATCTATCCCACCGTGGCGGTGACTCCCGCCGGTGTGGTGGTGGCCTGGGAGGACCGTCGCGAGGGGCACACCCGTCTGCATTACGTCTTCCGCGCCCATGATGACGGGTTCGGTTCCTTGCGGGATCTCAACGACCGCCGCGAAGGTTCCCGAAGCCAGATCTATGGTGCCGGCTCGGGGGTCACGCGGGTGGCCCTGGCAGCCCGGGGTGACCGGGTGGCGGCGGTATGGATGGACAAGCGTGATTATCAGTCCGGCTACGACGTGTTCGCGGCCCTGAGCGACGACGGCGGCCGCAATTTCGGCGCCAACGAGATGGTGCAGGATCTGTTCGGTGCCGAAATCCCCCAATGGCATCCCGCCATCGCCGTGGATCCCGATGGCCTGCCCGTGGCCCTGTGGGACGACCCCCGGGAAGACACCTCCGATGTCTGGATGTCCTGGCGGGCGTCCGGCGGATGGAGCGACGACGTGGAAGTGGCGCCCGCCTACGGCCCCGGCGCCCACACCCGCCCCGCCGCTGCCTTCGGCCCCGACGGGCGGCTGCATATTGTCTGGACTTCGCGAACAGAGGACGGCCTGAGCCGTCTAGGCTACGTGGAAGCAGAAAATCGCTAGAGGCAAGACACAAGATACAGGATTCAAGAGGCAGGACACGGCCTTGCAATAGGGGCCCGCAGCCCCCACCCTCCTACTGACGGCCATTGCCGGTCCGTATGACCCCGAGGTGCCTCGAGGTGCCCCGGGGTTTATTCATCCTTCCACCTTCATCCTTGTCGCCCATGCGCTCATTTCCCATCCTGGCCCTGCTGTTCCTTGCCGTGCCCCTGCTGGAGATCTTCCTGTTCATCCAGGTGGGCGGCTGGATCGGGGCCTGGCCCACCATCGGGTTGGTGGTGCTCACGGCCTTTGCCGGGGCGTTCCTCCTGCGTTGGCAGGGCCTGGCCACCCTGGGTCGGGTACGCCGCAGCCTGGACCAGGGGCAGATCCCGGCGCGGGACATGCTGGAAGGCGTGTTCCTGGTGTTCGGGGGCGCGCTGCTGCTGACACCGGGCTTTTTCACCGATGCCGTCGGATTTGCCTGCCTGCTGCCCCCCACCCGCCGGCTCATGGCAGTCTGGCTGATGTCGAAGGGGGTGTTCATCGTGCGTTCGTCCCGGGGCGGTCCGCCCCCCGGCGGCCCCGCCGGCCCCCGGCCCGGCGGCGGGCGCACCATCGAGGGGGAGTATTCAAAGGATGAAGGGGGAAGGATGAAGGACGATTAAGTTCGAAGTGGGAATTGGGAAGTGCGAAGTGTTCTCAATTCGTACTTCCCAATTCTCACTTCCCATTTCGACTTGACATCCCCCGCTTCGCCACTATTATTGGCACTCACCTTGGGTGAGTGCTAACAGGCCTCACCCGGCGCTGAAAATACAATCAACCCCCTGATTTTCAAGGAGCTCACACTCATGAATATCCGTCCGTTGCATGATCGCGTGATCATCAAGCGCATGGAGGAAGAACGTACCACCGCCGGTGGTATCGTGATCCCCGATTCCGCCGCCGAAAAACCGGTCCGTGGTGAGGTCCTGGCCGTGGGCAAGGGCAAGATCATGGACAACGGCGAGACGCGCCCCCTGGATGTCAAGGTGGGCGACAAGGTGTTGTTCGGAAAGTACTCCGGCACCGAGATCAAGGTCGACGGCGAGGACGTTCTCGTGATGCGCGAGGAAGACGTCATGGCCGTCTTCGAGGGCTGATCCCTCAAAGCCGAATTTTCCTGAAGGGACGGACCGTCCGGCGGTTCGCCCAACGACAGAATCGAATCTGAAAGAGGAAGCACACCAATGAGCGCGAAAGAAGTCCGCTTCAGTGATGACGCCCGTGCCCGCATGGTCAAGGGCATCAACATCCTGGCCAACGCCGTGAAGGTCACCCTCGGGCCCAAGGGCCGCAACGTGGTGGTCGAGAAGTCCTTCGGCGCCCCCACCGTGACCAAGGACGGCGTGTCCGTGGCCAAGGAGATCGAGCTGGAAGACAAGTTCGAGAACATGGGTGCCCAGATGGTGAAGGAGGTCTCCTCCCAGACCTCCGACGTGGCCGGCGACGGCACCACCACCGCCACCGTGCTGGCACAGGCCATGGTGCGCGAGGGCATGAAGTCGGTGACCGCCGGCATGAATCCCATGGATCTCAAGCGCGGCATCGACAAGGCCGTGATCGCCACCGTGGCGGAACTGAAGAAGCTGTCCAAGCCCTGCACCGACGGCAAGGCCATCGCGCAGGTGGGCACCATCTCCGCCAACTCCGACGAGTCCATCGGCCAGATCATCGCCGACGCCATGGAGAAGGTGGGCAAGGAAGGCGTGATCACCGTGGAGGAAGGTTCCTCTCTGGAGAACGAACTGGATGTGGTGGAAGGCATGCAGTTCGATCGCGGTTACCTCTCACCCTACTTCGTCAACAACCAGCAGAACATGAGCGCCGAGCTGGAGGACTGCTTCGTCCTGCTGCACGACAAGAAGATCTCCAACATTCGTGAGTTGCTGCCCGTGCTGGAAGGCGTCGCCAAGGCCGGCAAGCCGCTGCTGATCATCGCCGAGGACATCGAGGGCGAGGCGCTGGCCACCCTGGTGGTCAACACCATCCGCGGCATCGTCAAGGTAGCGGCCGTGAAGGCCCCGGGCTTCGGCGACCGCCGCAAGGCCATGCTGCAGGACATCGCCATCCTCACCGGCGGCCAGGTGATCTCCGAGGAGGTCGGCCTGTCGCTGGAGAAGGCCAGCATCGACGACCTGGGCCAGGCCAAGCGCATCGTGGTGACCAAGGAAAACACCACCATTATTGATGGTGCCGGCAAGCACGAAGACATCAAGACCCGTGTCGAGCAGATCCGGGCCCAGATCGAGGACGCCACCTCCGATTACGACAAGGAGAAGCTCCAGGAACGCGTGGCCAAGCTGGCCGGCGGTGTGGCCGTGATCAAGGTGGGTGCCGCCACGGAAGTGGAGATGAAGGAGAAGAAGGCCCGCGTGGAAGACGCCCTGCACGCCACCCGTGCGGCGGTGGAAGAAGGCGTGGTGCCCGGCGGCGGCGTCGCCCTGGTTCGTGCCCTGGAGGCGATCACCGATCTCAAGGGTGCCAACCATGACCAGGACATCGGCATCGCCATTGCCCGCCGTGCCATGGAAGAGCCGCTGCGCCAGATCGTGGCCAACTGCGGCGAGGAACCCTCCGTGGTGCTCAACAAGGTGGTGGAAGGCAAGGGTAACTACGGTTACAACGCCGCCACCGGCGAGTACGGCGACATGATCAAGATGGGTATCCTGGATCCCACCAAGGTGGCCCGTACCGCGTTGCAGAACGCCTCCTCCGTGGCCGGCCTGATCATCACCACCG
>SKOF01000558.1 GCA_007120155.1 Thioalkalivibrio sp.
CTCCTCGACGCGAAAGCTGCCGGGCTCGCTATCGTGTGGGTGTGTACGATCCCGTGGCCGGGGACCCTCACGGATAACTGGGGCAGCTTCTCCACCGAACGCGAGGAGTTGGGCGACTTCTTCCAGACGAACGACCTTCTGGACCGCATGGCGATCCTGTCAGCGGACTGGCACGCGCTTGCCCTGGATGATGGGTCGTCCTCTAACTTCGCTGAGACCCCCGTAGGCAACGGCCCCCCGATCTTCCACGCCGCCTCCCTCGACAGGTGGGCGAGCGGAGATCCGCCGTTCACCCCCTCCGAAGGGTTCAGGGAGCCCAACTGGCCGGATGAGGGCCAGTACGCCCTGCTCCACGTCACCGACACAGGCGGGGCGACGCTCCAGATCAAGTACGAGGGCTACTACTACGACCAGGAGACCGAGACGCGGACGCTGTGGAAGGACTTCACGGCGACCTTGGATGCCGATGCCCCCTCCGTCACCACCACAAGCACAGGAGAGGGCCAGTCCGTAGCGACCACAGAATTTATTGATGAACGAGAAACAATTAGTACTGGTGAAGGGCAAAGTCTTGCTACTGCTACTGTTACTCATACACGTAATGTAGTCTCACAAGGACTAGGGCAATCGCTAGCCAGTCAAGTCGCTACAGCTGAACGAAGCACAGTGTCAGTTGGAGAAGGTCAAAGTCTTGCAACCACTGAATTCATCGGAGACACTTGGACTCCTTGTGAAGGTGGAGTTGAAGTTGACTGGTCATCTTGCCCTGAACCTGAATCTACTTCATAGGAACCTAACTAATGCCATGCCCTGAAAGACCAGATCCTATATTAGAGCGTCCAGTTAGCGGTCCGGAAGATCCAGAAGATCCAGAAGTCGAGTGGACTGGGGTGACTATCTTCTCTGATGTCCATGGATCTACACCGCCAGAAGATTCCCAACAGAATGCTCCACTTCAAATTGCGTGCTTTACTTGGTGTGATGATCCTATTTGTGGTGGGCCAGGGGGATTCCTGATCTGGTACTCAAATAATCCGGAACACCTTGAGCAAGGCTGTAGTCATCCTGATAATCCAATTCCAGGGATGCTAGCATGAGTGAGACTGCCACTACCATTTGTCCTGAAGGCTCATCTAATGCTCAGTCGGATCTAGATGGAGATCACGGGGACTTCGGAAACAACCGGACACCTACCTATACGAGTCAGAAGAACCTCGTAAAAGTTGGGTATGATCCAAGGACAAATACACTTCTCGCCTTACGGGGTATGCACGGAGGTTTCGGAGAAGATCCATCTACGAATCCTAATATGATTCGATCTAAGGACTGTGGAGAGACTTGGACTCAAGTGTCGGATCTGGTCGCTGATGGAGTTATTACTCGTTATATGGAAGGTGGGCAGATTGAGGAACTCTTCCATATTCCTATGCTCATTGTTCCGGGTCTGAATCCTGGCGAGTGGATTATAATGGACTTTGTCGGGAGATACTACATATCAACCGACGATGGCGCGACTTGGTCCGCTCCAATTGAAGGGGGAATTGGACTGGACACCTCGGGGTTCTTCCCGTCGTACACCGGTACTCTTGGCCTAACTGGACAACTAGACACTCGTACCAACTCCCTCTGGCACTATACGGAAGAAGCACAGCTTGGCTACGCATACTTGTTCCCTCCCCCGGACGGAAGCATTGAGCTTGTAGGTTTCAGGAGATCCATCGGGCCGAATGGGACAGGCGGGTGGGAGGATACTATCGCTCCTTCATCCGACTGGGAATGGATGGGAGCACACCCAGTATTGCATGGAGCAAACGGTAGGTGGATTGCAATTGTAGATAGAGACTCAATTGCATTTACCTCAGCAGATGGGCACATACGAGTTAATACAAGTCCTGATCTCGATCCTAATGCTTGGTCAACACCTTTCCATATGATTGATGAGCCGTACCTGACAGACATCTATCAGGGGCAGGCTGACCATATAACTTCATCCCTTCGTATGTTCCGATTTCGTCAGGGTCACCCGAAACTTAAGTTCGTCCCCCAAGATGGACATCCTGTTGGTGGGCGTTGGTGGTTTATGGGAGTTAATGACTGTCTTCTATATTCAGACGACAATGGGGATACTTGGAGTAATAGTCTCTCCGACCACAGGGAGCCGGAGGCGGCGATGCACCCGATCCTTAATTGGAGAAGCTCACACGACTACACTACACGGGCTACCAGAGCTAGGATCCTAGACATGTTCCATGATCCACTAAACCAGGGTCGGCTGATCTCTATTGGTGTAACTTATGATAGACCAGGGATTACGAATCGGCTCGCTGTGTTCTGCTGCTCAGACGATGGTGGTGACACTTGGGGAGCAGTTGGGCAACTCCCGATCTCTCTTGAAAACATTCAGAGCACAGGCACAAGTGCTGGATTCGACAGTCCTGCCGTAGCTCGCTACATCTTCCCTTGTATGGGAGGAGTCTCATGACAGAGATTAATCGTTACGAGGCAGAGCAGATCCTGATCGCCTTGGCAGGAGGGCAGAGGCCAAGGAAGGGACGAGTCCTGGCCTTCACGGATGAAGGTTTCAGGTGGGTTTCGCTCTCAGAACTACAAGATATTCAGATCCCAGTGGGGGATGAAGATGAACAAGTATAGAGGCCTCCGAATTCCAGAGGAGCCAGGAGAGCAGCCTATCTCTCTCCATCATGCTCAGCTCGATCTAGGACTGAGAGGGGATCTGATGCCTAGGCAGATCCCAGAGGGGTCGAGTCCTAACCTCTGGGACGTTCGCTTCGAACGGGGAGGCTTCAGGAAGGACTTCGGTGAGAAGTTCCTGGGCCAGGCTGCCCCTACAACTGTCCTCGTCATTGTGGAGCACAAGTTCATCGATGAAGGGGTAATTAGCGGAGGCTATGAAGGTTACTCTGACTATGGTAGCTATGCAGCTATAGTAGGTCAACAACAGTTTCATAGACTAGTTCGTCTTTTCCGAAATGCACTGGGGCAGGCTGAGTTAGAGGTCTGGGACTCTTCGATTGAGCAATGGGTGTTTGGAGGTATTGCTACTAACTTTGCGACAGGAGAGCCAGTCCAGATTGAGTCTAGATATGTTAGGGCAGTATCAGTACAGAATCTACTCTTGTTTGCAGTAGCAGGTGCGAGTATTCTTATCAGAGAGGAAAGTCCTATTCTAGACCAGACTGGAGATGACTTCCCGTCTGAGAACGAATTAACCAGTGTAGATGATAGTACAACAGCTGTGTTTTCATCTGTTGAACCTATCCACTTCAATAGGTTTACAGTTAATTTCTCCATTGATATAAGTATCGAGGAACCAGAGGTTGTAGTAGTGACTCTCGATGTTGATGTTAATGGTGAGAATGTGACATCACTTGGGTTTCAGGCTACTGGCCCTGATGGCATGTCTCAGGATCATGCAAGTATTGAATTTACTCGAGCACTAGCAGTTAACGATGATGTTACACTTAAAATAGCTAGCATTGAAACCGATGCCGCATTTGATAGGGATGCTAATTTAACTCAGGCAGGAGGATCTGATCCTCTCTACATAGCAGAGAAAACCACTGAAGCTCCTGCGATAGGTAACAATTATACTTTCCGTTACATGCTACAGGCAGCGGAAGGTACTTATCCTATCACTGTTAACTTTTTCAGGTGGGATAGTGGTACATCTACATGGAATATTGTAGATAGTAAGGAACATGATTTCGAGGATGATTTAGAAATCCTAACTCATACCGTTAACATACCTGAGATGGAACAAGGTGATTTCTTCGGTATTGAGGATGCTGATGCAACTAATCTTGATGGGTTTGAAGTGTCATGGCAGGATCAAGATGTAGATATTACTGTATCAGTTAAAGGTTTTAATCTGACTGAAGATAATGACCCAGCTTTCGGTCTTGCGTATGCAATCGAGGAAGGAACAGATCTTGATTTTGAAGAAATTGAAGGACCGGAGGCTCTCTGGATCGAACCGTTTGCTGATCGAGTTATAGCGTTAGTAGATGGACCGAATACACAGAGTATCTGGTGGACCCCTTCGGGCGATGTAAAGAACTGGGACCCATTTGCAGAGGGAGCAGGGCAGATGGATCTGTTCGATACAAGAAATGATCCAATTGATGACCTTCAGTGCGCGGCTCCGCTATCGTCTGACAGCTTGGCTATTTTCCGCCATCGATCTATCATGCGAGCATTCCGCACTGGACAGTCAATTCAGGCGATTGGAGTTAATCATTGGCTTGAGAACATTGGGACAGAAAGTCCTTTCTCCAGACAGGTCACTCCCATTGGGATCATCTTCCTCGGTCACGATAGGATGGTCTACATTTTAAGTGAGAGCGGTATTAGGCCAGTGGGCCAGCCTATCCATCAGATCTTGATCGAGCGGCTGACTAGTAACCTGGAGATTGTAGACTCGGTGTTCGACCCAGTCTTCCAACACTACTACCTGGGAATCCCAGTCTTTGGATCTCAGCTGATCTGTGAAGTCTATATCCTGGACGTGGCGAGGCTCATGAATGAAGATAAGATAGTCTGGAGACGACGCTCCTGTGGTAATGGATTACAACGCTTTGCACTAGCGAGTGAACTATGACGGAACCATTTCTCCCGCCAGGGGTAGATAGACTACCAGCACGGCGCTTTGTGCTCTGGGCTGACTGGAATAATAGGGTTAGGCAAATTGATGAGAGCCGACTGGATAGGGCAGGAGATACTGTCCTAGCCTACTGGGACTCCCCTAGTCTGAATGGAGAGGGGGAGGATAGAGAGTTCACTCTAACCCGGCTCCTTCTAGCCTACTCTGCATCCGCCAACTCCGAAGTGGTAGTTAGAGCATCAGGGGATGGAGGAGTGACATGGCATGATGCTATCTCCTTTGATATTGTGGAGAGCGATGTCGGACTGAAGCGTATAGCGAGGGGATTCAATGTGAGTGGCTTCGACGTTCGCTTTCGGGTAATCTTCCCTCAGGACGAAGTGGTTATCGTGCATGAGTATAGTGCACGCCTCCTCCCCCGCAGCGAGTACATCATCGGACCATGAGTGATTCAATGATTGAAATCCTTCGTTTCCCAGTGTCAGATCGCTCAGGTGAGTATGAGATGAGTGTCCGGCTCCTACAGAAGTTCGGAGAGCTGACTCCTTACCTGGATAAGAAGAAGATTGCAGAGCTCTGGCAACTATCCTCACAACACGAGGTGCTATTCTCAGACCACACGGATGGGAAGGTTGAACCCTTCCTCGACGTCCTCTTCCATCCTCGCTCGATATGGTATGAGTTCTTCCGTCTCGATTCTGAGGAGCCCGTAGGTGTGGCGTATGTGAGCCGAGTCATCCCGTACTACGACGCTGATGCTCATGTCAGCTTCTGGGATGGGATCGCCTCAGGCCGCCAACCTGTTGTGTGGCAGATGATGGATCATGTGTTTGAGGAGTTCAGGCTGCAGAGGATGAGCGCAGCAATTCCTGTCTATCAATCAGGAACGATTAGGTTTGTTAAGAAGCTCGGCTTCAAAGAGGAGGGAGAGAAGCGTGAAGCTGTTGTTCGTAACGGAGAGTGGTTCTCCCAAGCACTCTTCGGAATCACACGAAGTGAACTAGAGGAGGTTATGACCGATGGGTGACACTCTCTTTGGAAGGGAGCATTCCGGTACGCCAATTGAGACTAGAGAGGCTACCGGAGAAATGGCTGATTTCTTCCAACAGATGATGCGTTCCCAGGTTGGAGGAGCGCCAGTGTTGGGGAGACAAGGGATTGATGCAGCTGCCGATATCACAGCTGGCTTTAGGGAAGCATCGCTCCCTGGTCAGCAGAGGCAGATGAGAGAAGGAGCGGCTGATCTGAGAGAAATGTTCGGTGCTGCGGGTGGGAGGCAGGGCGCGAACATTGCTAGGGCGGAGGCACTCTTCCGTTCTGACCTGAGTGCGCAGCACATGAGAGATGAACAGGCAGCTATGCTACAGGCTCTCTCCCCCGTACTTCAGGCAGAGCAGCAGCGATTGGCCACGGCGGCAGGCTTCCTCCAACCCGGCGCGCCTGTGTGGCAGGAAGGAATCGCAGGTGATCTCCTGACCGCAGGAGGTATGGCAGCAGGACTCATGTTCCCGCCGGCTGGAGCAGCGATGGCAGCGGGTAGTCAGTTCATGCCTGGACAGAGATCTCAGTTCAATCCATTTGAGTGGAATCCTAGCCACTTCTGGGAGAACCGATAATGGCTAATAGAAGAGGCGTTCCAGGTGGAGTCATCCCCAGTCCTACAGGGGGAGGCCTAACTGGCGCAGTGGCGGGTTTCGCAGAGATGCGTGAGATGGCTCGTCGCGCAAGGATGGAAGAGCAGCAACATCAACTGGAGATGCAACGGTTCCAGGCTCAGCTTGAAGAGAGCCAGATGGGGCAGATTGCTACTCAGTTTGAGTTGCTCAGTAACATCGCCCAGCCGGGGCAGAAGTTGGGAGAGCTAGCACCGAACTTGGTAGATGAGCTAGCGCCTACTCTAGGCATCGATCCGGAGCAGCTTGGTGAATCAGTGCTGAACCCCTTTGGCCCTGAGCATGTTATCTCAATGGGAGTTGAAGAGTTCGTAGGAAGTGCGACTCCTGATGACCTAGCTCGTCTCGGTGAGATTGCATCCTCTGTTACAGGGAAGACCTTGGAGCAGGTTCGGGCTGAGGCGAAGCAAGGTAATTTCGCATCGCTCCTCACCACAGTTCAAACAAATTGGGTGAGAAATAATCCTGATGACTTTGAGGCAGCAATTGCTCAAGAGCTCGGTCCTGACCAGATGTACGACATTAATGTCTTCGGCCATGATATTGAGCTTCGAGGCGATAGCGCGGCAGAGATCCTCGTCCGGATGCAGCAGGTGCTTGATGCAAGGACTCTAGGCCAAGGGGATATGGCAGCTGAACAGAGATCTGAATTGATTGACTGGGGTAGGTCGATTGCAGAGGATCTGGGTCTGACAGGAATGGTAGCACCTATCAATGAGATGGTTAATCTCATGACTGATCCTGATCTGACTCCTGGTGAATATATTGAAACAGTGGATAATCTCAAGGCTCGATCTCCTGAAATTCGTCTCTTGGTTGAGGCTATGGAAGGGGGGAGAGCTGTCGGTACGAGTGCTCTTCTCAACCTATATCGAGATGATCCTCAGGTTGAGCCCATCTTGAACATGATGGAGTTCGCTAATCAGCTGGAGATTTTCCCTGCTGATGAGAGGGTTCAGATCCTTAACTCTCTTGGAGGAGTCCTGGATTCAATGGGCCTTGCTCACCTAAAGACTGGAATTGTTAGGTCAACCAGGGTTAGACTGCCTGATGTAGAGGAAGGTGAGCAGACTGGGGGAGTGCCTGATATTGCTAATCGTTTTGGTATTAGTGAGGGACAGGCAGAAGCTGCCCTGACACGGCTTGAAGAGATAGGCTTCTCTCGAGAGCAGGCGATTCAGGAGATGCTCACTGGGGATATTGGTGAGATGCGTCCCGCAGTTGGAGACCCACAAGAATCGCCTCCTCAGGAGCAGCCCAGTGAGCCGGGAGTACGCAATCCTGAAGCTATAATCCGTGAACAGCCTGAACCTGGTAGAGGAACTCCCAGCTTCGCTCGAGAGATGGCACGGCGACAGTTGGACGATAAGCAGAGGCAGCTCTCAATGATCGAGTCCAGAGCTGCGGACATGAGAGGTGGCGCACAGCGTTCACTGCAGCGTAGGGCAGAGCAGCTCCGTGCTGATATTGCTCGTATCCAGACAATCCTACAGGAGGGCGGAGATGGCTAACGGTCCCGGAGTGACCGAAGCCTTCATCAGGGCAGTAGCTGAAGGTCGCAGCGGTAGGACAGGTCAGCCTCCACAGACAGGAGGAGCTGTCGAAGCCTTCACTCGTGCTGCTGCAGAAGCAGGAGCTAGGCCACAGAGGAGTGATCAACATAGGCAGTTCTTCCGTGATCAGACTACTCGAGGCCAACGTGCGTTGGAGATGGCACGTCAGTTTAGTGGGAGGGTAATTGACTCAGCCTTTCTCTCTCCCATCCAGGCAGTTGCAGAGCTTCCTGGAGTGCTCGGTGTAGATGACACTCCAGCTGATATGCTTGCAGAGCGTGTCGAAGGTTTCCGTGAGGGTATCTCCAATCGGATGGAGAGGAGAGCGTTCGAGATGGGCCTCAGCGAACGGGAGGCAGCTGCCGCTGGGTTTGGGGGAGAGCTCTTCGGCTTCATGGTTCCTGCAGTAGGAGCACTGAAGGTTGCGTCTCTTCTCCGTAGGAGTAGGAGGATCCTCCCCTTCGATCCACTTCAGGACGTCACAGCGGGCCTTATGTTTGGAGGACTCCTCACCCCGAATGAGGAAGCTACCGAACGAGCGAAAACAGCGTTGATTGAAGGAGGTCTCTTTGGGGCAGTAGGGATTGTGGCGAGGGGAGTTATCGTCCCTATCATGAGGTACCGGGCAGGGAGAGTAGCAGCGAGAGAGGCAGATGAGAGAGTGATGGAGATCATCTCACGACTCGGTGGGGATGAGCCTCCTATCCTAGACAGTCCCGATCTAGCCCGAGGGGTTCTTAAGCAACTTAGTGAAGAGGATTGGATTCTCAACTCTCCAATCGCCCAGAGGATCCTTGAAAGGAATGCGAATGAGACTGCTGTGGTCCAAGCTATAATGGACAACGCACAGCAGCGTGCTAACATAGGGGTTCTTAGGAATATCACTGACCCTGCTCGGGTGATTAGAAGGATTGAGGATGAGTTCCCTGCCTTCCGGGGTAAGATGCAAGCCTTCCGTGCTGATAATCCTTCGAGGCCTGACAGGTTCAGAGGTAAGGAAGGGACATATGATCTATACTTCGGTACGTCTGGGCTGAGCGGTAAGCAGCGGTCTCAGCTGGCTAGAGAGGGGTTCTTCGAAGGGCAGAGAGTACTATACACCCGAGGTGGGATTGAGGGTGAGTACATCGGTCGGGCAGGAAAGACAAGAATCGCCTTTCGTGATCTGCAGACTGGGAAGATCAGACGAGTGAATATGGATAATATTCAGGACCTGCCCTACGGGATTGTGCCTGATGAACGGGCTCCTGAACTGAGTGCCCTGTATAAGGACTTCTCTGAATTCTACTCCTCTGCCGCAGCTAGGCTCAGGAGTGAAGGCTCAGGTATGAGTCCAGATGACTTCATTCGTGGGATTAGAGAAGGGCGGATTGATCCTACTACGCTTCCTGAAGACAGAGCTTTCTTCCTACGTAGAGTAGATGTTGCAGATGATGCTCCGGGCGCTGCGGCATTTGCAGTAGTAGGTAGAGATGGTCAGGAGGTTGCTCATGTTGTTGGAGAGGTCACAGGTGACGCTTTCAGAGTTGTTAATATTCAAGCTGCATCAGATGAAGTTGCGCAGGGTCTTCTCGGTCCGGGGAACGTGAGACTACTAGGAAGGCAGCTCGTTGAGCAGCTCAGAGCCACTGGTCATAACCCGAGAGTTATCACTGGGATTAGGGAATCGGGTGCTGCACCAGGGAGAGTACAGAGTCTAGACGTAGAGCAGCTCATGCGTGAGGCTCCAACCGAACGGTTCATGAATGAGCCGAACGCTATCACTCACCTGCACGATGCAGGGTTGACTCCCCAGGACGCGACGGAGGCACTTGCAGTGGCTAATGCTAGGAGGGCAGAGGCAGGACTCCCCCCGATCCCAACAGTTCAGGAACTCATCCAACGGTCGGGAGTTGAGTTTGTCAAGCCGAATCCAAGTCAAGCCCTAGGGAGCTTCGATGAAATCTTCGAAGCATGGGCGAGAGAGCGTGGCTTCCTCCTCGATCAATTGGAAGAGATCACTGACATGACTGCTCATGCAGCTGCCATGATCCCAGGGAGGAGGTTCACATCTATTGCATCCTGGGATCGAGGTAGTGTTAGGTCAGCCACCCCGACAGGGCAAGGGAGTGAGCTTGCCACAAGTGTCAGGGTGCAGAGGACGGTCTCTGAGCCGAGAGATCTCGAGGCAGCTCGAGTGCATTTCGCAGAGCGTCTACGTGCTGACCTACTCAAGCGGGTTCCGGAGGAGGATCTAACTGTCTTCACCCGGATTCGGGATCAGCTCATGGAAATTGGGGAGGAGATCCCTGACGACCTTAGGGCACTAGCGGCGAGGGCTGGTTTCAATCAGTCCAAGCGTCCTGATGGTTCGGTTACAGTGAGAGATATCAACACAGGAGCGAGGTTTGACTTCGTTTCAGAGAGGGAAGCGAGGGAGGGTTTGGAGAATGTGATCCGTAATATGCGAGACACTCCAGACGGCTCGATTATTCCTGCTAACTTCGGTGGAGGTATCACCACCAATCCGGGCTTGCTTCGCAATGTGGATGGGGAGCTACTCGACCCCAACCTGGGCCTGGCACAGCAGGCGAGAGAAGGGGTGAGTGGTAGGGCAGTGACGAATATGAGAGACTTCATCGTCAATATTGATAGGGACTTTGGTACTCCTCTATTCACCAGGTTTGTTGATAAGCTCATCCGTGGTCACGCGCTCTCTGTCCAGGAGAGCGCACCCTGGCTGCGACAGGTCGGGAATCTGTTCAAGGGATGGAAGCAGAATGATCTGAATCAGTTGGGTCGCTTCCTGACCACAACAGAGGAGGTGGCACTGAATCAGAATCGCCTCCTAACCCGGGCTGAGAAGATCCAGATTGGACGGGAGCTAGGGATTGAGAACCCTGCCCGGTTTGCAGCGAAGAGTGAAGAGATGACTCGGGTGTGGAGAGCGGCGGCTCGTCACTACGGGTTCCCAGAGGATCGAATCATTCCGGAGTACTTCGGTCGCATCCGCTCCTTTGCTGATAAGCATGGAGGACGTGCTCACCTGTCAGCCATCTTCCCTGAAGGTGTGCCTGATCACTGGCAGTGGGCAGCGGAGTTCATGAGAACAGGTGAGATGAGTAACTTTGAACTCAACCCTGCCATTGTGATGGCGAAGTGGTTCCGAGGTGCTGCCACGAATAGACATACGAGAGAGCCTTGGGAAGAACTCGCTCGTGTTGTTGGGACAAGGAATAACCCAGGTATGACGATTGGTGATCTCTCCCCAGCGCAGAGAGAGGCGATGTTGCAGAGGACGCCTGCTCTCCGTAACCTGGAGCCTGCCGAGTTGATGAGAGAACCTGTCCTACCTGGTCCGATTGCAGATACACTTCGTGAGTTCCTCACCATGATGCGAGGTCTGCCCAGCTCAAGTCAGGCAGCGACAAGGAGGTCATTCAAGTCCTTCTTCAAGAATCTGGGCGTGACGTTTGATGAGACACTCCTTGACGAGTACGTGAATGTGGGTCTCTCCACTATGTACGGGAGTGCGATGGGTCTTCGGATTATGCAGACTGCCAGAAACCTGACACAGCCTGCTTATCTGACAGGAGGTAGGTTAGGGTTCAGGGATGCACAGACCTCGATGAGGCAGGCCCTCACAATCGAAGGGTTCAGGGAAGTGCAGCAGGAAGGGGTGATTCGAGCAGTGTCAGGTGGCGGACTCCCAATGCACGATCAGGTGTTTGAGCAGCTCGGAACCAACATTCAAGGATCAGGGATATTCGGCACTGCTATTGCAGGTGCGATGCGCTCAGGTCTCCGTCTTGGTAACGTTAGCAGGAAGGTCAGTGAGAAGTTCCTAATCCCCTACACTGCGACGGATGAACTCAACCGAGCGTGGAGTTACTTCTGGTACAAGGACCATACGCGCCGGCTCCTTCAACGATTTGAGGGAGGACAGCTTACCCCGGAGAGATTCCTCGATGACCTAGCCCCAGGCATGGCGAGGAACCTTAAGGAGGAGGCACTCAGGGTTAGGCAGAGGGAAGGGAATGAGAGATTCCTCCGAACGGTAGCGAGATGGGGCACTGATGAGGACGCCTTCATCTACGGAGCGTCAGTGCAGCCTGCTTGGATGCAGCATCCGGCGGGTAGGTTCATGGGAATGTTCGGGACTTGGCCGCTCTGGTTGAAGTCCCACTACGGGCGGGTAATGAAGAACATGACCCCAGGACAGCAGGCCTCGTATGCAATGAGGACAGCGGCGACGACTGGCTCCCTTGTTATTACAGGGTATAGTATGGGAGTTAACATGACGAACTGGATTGCACCGCTCTCCCTATTCGGCTACGGAGGTGGACCTGGGACAGAGTGGGCAATCGATGCACAGCGTCTCATCACAGCCCCGATGGATCAGAAGGCAGATGCCGCTAGGAATCTACAACGTAACATGGGAGCGCTTAGTCTCCCCGGTCAGGTATTCTTTCGTGAGACAGTCCGCTCCACACAGCAGGCAGAGAACTTCCCTCATGCAGTACTACTTATGGGCCTTGGCAGGCCGATGGATGAAGATCACTGGTACTTCGATACCGTTCTGAATCAAAGACCTATTGATCGGATTAAGGACAGTCCGACGATTAGGAGATGGTTCGATAATGAAGATGGATTCTTCGAGTCTGAGCCACCTCCGATTAGCCCGGAGAGAACCATGCCCCCGGGCCTTCCTATTCTGCCACAGGGAGGACAACAGGATCCTGGCCAACCTTCTTCACCGTCCGAACCCGGCCCATTGCCTTGAGCATTTGAAGGATCTTGGCGATCTCTTGCACGTCGCCTGAGGCGTAGTTCCGGGAGTAGATCTCAGTCTCAGTCATACCTCCGCTTTTACATATCTCACCATAGATCCGCTCGAGGTCGGAGGCGTGTTGGTACTTACCGACAGCAGAGAAGGCCTTACTCATGTCGGTAGAGATCATCTGGATTATCTTCCACGCCTTACCAATGTGACGGTCGGTTATTTCTAGGCTGTCTGACTGTGCAGCCGAGAGGGTCATTGCCACCTTCAGGACGTGGTTCTTCTTCATCCAGTGGAAGCCCTCGGTTCGATGATCCTCCGGGTTAGAGTTGTAGATCTCATGGTAGATCTCCTCATACTTCTTACGACCCTCAGGTGTGATGGAGAACTCACCCTTCAGCTCAGCAATCTCATTTAGGCCTTCGATTAGTTTATCTCTCAGTCTTTCATCTAGAGCAGGTGGGAACGGGTAGAGCTTCGGCGGTTCATCTCCGTAGACGAACACTGTGCGGCGTGTAAAGCCGTGACCTATAGCTTCAACCGGGAAGCCGTTAGCGATCCAGCTTGGAGTTGTAGCGCCGAGGATGTTGAGGAGCGGCTTGTAAAGAGGGTCCCGACCTTGGTGCTTGGTTGAGTATTCCCACTTCCCATGCCCGTCGTAGATGTCAGTTAGGAAGCTCACCATCATGAGGCCACTTGGCTCGATGAGACTGCTTAGCTCACTGCTAACAATCGTGGCAGTCGCAGGTATCCCAGTACGTTTGCTTCCTGCGTGTGACATACGACGGATTAGTTCCTCCCGGCTGAGAGAGTCCGGCATGAACTTGATATCTTCCACGTTCTTTAGGAGATCCTTCCCGATACCCAGGGCGGTTCCCTTACCTACCTTCCCTGGTGGTCCGACGAGGATGATGTACTGGTTGGGATAGAGGATGAAACGTCCTTGATCGAGCCAGACGTTCCTACGTAGGACGCTACTCACCACAGAGATAGCAGTCCACAGGTTATACACCTCCGGACTCTCTCCATGGCGTGCGTATTCGTAGTATGCCTTAAACCACTGCCTGCCCGCAGTCATACGCCCTCTATCTCATCTCTGATCTGCCTCCAGCCGAGGGCTACAGAAGCGCGTAGGGCAACGGAGAGCTTGATCCCCTCTCGATCCACGACCTCCCGAATGTCTTGCTCTAGGTCAGCAGGGAGTCGAATAGTGAGCACCCGTAGGTTAGATGGACTCCCGTGGATACGAAGGTTTTCAATAATTGAATTACTTATGTCTTCCATCGGAATTCTCCGCAACTAGTTTTGCATTGTGGTAGATACCTTCTTCATTGGTTACTGTTAGTATCCTTGGTTGTCCGTCTTCTATCACCAGATGTATTGCTAAGACAATCTGGTTCCCCATGTAGGGCTCCCGAACCTTGACCTCATAACGATAGACCATCAGCCCATCTCCTTCCAATTCTGCCCAGTCTTAGTCTCGACAGGGATAGTTATCATCATGTTGCCTGCGCGGAGAGGCTTGGACATCTCCTCCATAATGATCTCCTGAGCCTCATCTTCTCTACCTTCCGGAACCTGGTAGAGTCCACCATCGTGAGCGTGGATGAGTATCTTCATCCATCGAGCACGTTCCCAGACACGACTGATGGAGAGGGTGGTGAGGTCAGCGATGGAGCTCTGCGGACGGTAGCTTACTGCCGACCTGTGAACGTGGTCCTTCTGCCTCATACGGGAGTTCTCACCTGGGAAGGAGACACGACGACCGAAGGCATTATCCAGCCAGCCTTCCCTCTTCACCTTGAGATAGATCTCGTACCACCATGCTTCCAGCCCAGGGTTTAGTTCCAAGTAACCGTTGGCAAGTTCCTTCGCTCGGGCTGCAGTGATCCCAATTCCAGTTTCGAGGTACTGCTTGTTCACACGCTTCTTAAGTCCTGCCCAGGTCTGCACGTAGTTCATACTGTGTCGGCAGGTCTTGAGGAGGAATCGCTCCTCGACGGTGTCCTTGGAACGTCCTTCAGCCTCAGCCTCTGCCACCATCTGCATGATCTGCTCGTAGGTGAGATCCAACATCGGGGCGAGGAGAGCGTGGACGTCCTTCCCGTCATCCATTGCTTGGAGTAGCTCCAGGTCACGGGTCTCCGCTGCCACGTAGCGAGCCTCAGCCTGACTCAGATCCCAGCCGACAAAGGTGTGACCTGGGTCTGCGATGTAGACTTCCCTCGCATCGATGGGGACTGTTTGCTGAGCAACCCCGTTCCACCAAGGGTTGGTAGTACTGAGTCGACCGGAGAGAGTGTTAGCCAGGTTCCAGTTTGTCCTGATCCTGCCATCTAGGTCTACGATACCTTCGTTGATGTAGCGTGAGACGATGTTGCGATTCTGTCTCACCCGGATGATAGCGGTTAGGACTTCCTTCACGTCCTCCCTTGTCTCGGAAGCTGCAATATCCATGAGGACGTCTTGCGCACTTGTCCTTTTCGTGCGACCAGGGATACCGATCTCGTCATACACAACTTCACACACCTGAACGGAAGAGCGGCAGTTGAAGCTCCTACCCACAATGTTGCTCAGGGCCTCCTCCAGGCGGTCAGCCTCACCAGTGTAGTGAGCCTCCAACTCGGCGAGCTTCTCCTGATCTGCCAGGATACCCATCTTCCCTGCTTCAAGGAAGGGTTCCATCATGAGCATGGATATGTCGTAGCCTGTCTTACCCTGTGTGACAGGAAACTCATCCTTCTTAATACCCTGAATGGACTCGAGAGTGACAACACAGTCAGTGGCGCAATAGGCCTTACCACGCTCATCTTCACCAACGAACTCGATATCACCCTTGTAGTAAGGCCAGTCGGTTAGGATAGAGGAGATGAAGTTCAGTCCCTTCTCCCCTAACCTCGGCCAGCACCAGTGCCAGGCTACCATTGTGTCGTGTTGAATACCAGTGACTGGGTAATCGATCCGATCGAGAGCAACCACATCGAACATAGCGTTCTGCATCACCTTCGGCACAGGAAGGGTGAGGAACTCCCGAAGTATCCTACGGTGGAAGTCGTCCTTCGGTTCAATGATGATAGCGAAGTCCTTCGAGTCAGCGAACCCCACGTAGGCGAGTGCTTCCGGCTGGTACCATTCGGAGTCGACTGCAAGGAGCTCTGCAGATCGGAAGCGCTCCAGTGCATCCATTAGTTCCTTCTCACTGGGTGAGGTCAGGAACGTCGCACTGTTTCTCGGATGACTCCACCCTTTATTAGCATACCGGATAGCCTTCGCTACGTCCCAGTCTAGGATCGGTGTCTTCTGGAACTGACGAGAGCGCATATACCAAGCAGGGTGAATAGTAGGGAGCACCAGAGGAGCCCCTGGAAGGGTGGACTGGATTGGGGCTCCTCGCTTGTCGAAGATTCCTGTCTTCTGCGTGAGAGCCCATAAGGCGTGGTTACCGAGTGCGAGAATGCAGCGGGGTTGCACTTCTTGTATGTCGCTAACCAACTCCGTGATTCCTTCGAAAAAGACATCGGTCGGTGCTCCTTTGTCGAAGAAGAACTTATCCTTCGGGTAGGTGGGCTTGTACTTCACTGCGTTCGTGATGAAGCACTCCTCTCGCCTGATACCATTAGCACGGAGTGCATCGTTGAGCATCTCCCCTGACCGTCCGACGAAGGGCTTGCCCTGTGCTACCTCCTCACTGCCCGGGCTCTCCCCTACGATCATGAGGTTAGCATCCTTGGGACCGATTGAGGGTACTCGCTTCATTGGATGCTCCTAACCGCTGTGCGACGAGCGAGGATGACATAGCGTGCGATAGGGGTGGGCTCCGAGTTGATCTGGAATTTCTTGCTAACCATCTCTACTCCTGCAAACATGACAGTGTGTATCTCCCATCCTTCTTCTTCATAATCATCAATAGCCCGGATTAGGTTATCCTCACCCAGTGCCTTGATAACAGTCCATTCATTCATTTCTAGTCTCCCGTAGTTTTAGATTTCCCAACTCTGCCCGCTCTGGATCTATCTCGAATCCAACGAAGTTGCAGTCCCTGCGGAGAGCAGCGGAGCCAATTGCGCCAGAGCCTGCGAATGGGTCGAGGATCTTATCCCCTTGGTAACACACCATACGGACGAGTTCATCACACAGGTCAGGTGGCATCTCGACAGAGAAGTCCCGCTCCCCTGTGGTGAGCGTGTCGTAAACGAAGATGTTCTGCCGACCAGAGACGTTGAGAGTGGGGTCCCCCTTGGCTGCGAAGATGCCTGCCTCGTAGGCCACTACCATACCTCGATCTGCATTGCCGATTAGACCCTGCCTCTTATTCGGCTTGACCCAGATGAAGGGGAGCATAGAGACGTAGGAGAAGCCAGCCTCCTCACACCATCGCTTGAGACCCATCCCTCTCCTTGACACTTTATCTCTATGATCGTAGGTCTGGGCCATGAAAGTGTTGTAGGTCATCTTCCGAATATCGAAGAACATAATCGCCCAGGAATCGTCCTTCAGGACTCGGTAGATCTCCGGCACCATGCCCATCACGAGGTCAGTGATGTAGGTTTCATCATCTTCGTAAGGGCGCTCGCCGCTCTTGAACTCGAGATCCACTCCGAAGGGGAAGTTCGTCACGACAGCATCGAACTCCTCGTCCGGCTCAGCTAGGATCAGCTCAGCGGCGTCACCTGTCTTGATCTCGGCACTTGGTCCAGTTTCAGGAACGGAGGCGGCACGGATCTTCCTCGCCTCAATCTTCCTCTTCCTGTCAACCTTGTTCTTCGCAGCTACTACACCCTTAGCCTCCCACACGCTCGGATCACGCTCTGCCTCCCGTGTGATGGAGACTGCGGTTGAGACTGTGCCGGTGCTCTTACCTACGAACTCGGCAGTCTTACTAGTCGTCCATTCAGGGTCGATCTCCTGCTTCAAGGAGTGGATCTCTGCAATTGCCTGGGCTTCCTCCTGCCAGGTTAGGTTGACCCGGCGGATGTTCTCCTCAAGCTCCAGTTCCTTGACCTCAATGTCAGTGAGTTCATCATGGTAACGGAACTCGATCTCGCTCCTACCAAGGGCGAGATGGGCTTGAATGCGTCGGAAGCCTGCGATAAGACCGTTGTCTTTCCTTCTAAGTGTGACTGGGTGTAGTAGGCCCCATCTCTCAATGGAATCAGCAAGGGCCTCGACCTCCTCTGAGTCAAGTTCCTTCCGTTGTCGGCGAGTGATTTTGACATTACTTATAGGGATTGTTTGCATAGGGGATGATTGCCTCGATGTGTTTATCCTCGATCAGGTAGAAGAGCCCGTCGGGGAGATGGAGCATGTGAGAGTTGATGTACTCCAAACCCCAGTCTGGCTGTGGAACCGAACCAAGCTGAATATCCTTGATATCGGAGACCATCAGGGTCCAGGTCTCGTCGGTGAAGATGTCACAGAGCTGAATCCGCCGGTCGTTGTCACTGTCCGCACCTACAGCACGGACGAGTTCCCTCATCGGGGGTTCTTCTTCAACAGGCAGAGCGATTGTCTCTAACCCATCGATGCCTTCGACGAGGAGTTGGAAGAAGTCGATAGGTACGTTCTCGATCTTCTCACTCTCCGCTTCGAGTAGCACGAAATCCCCCAGTTCCAGGCTCGGATCACAGTCAGGTCCGAGATCCTGAATCCATCCAGTGTTAGGATAGCGGTCTTGGTTGAGAAGGATTAGGCCAGATCGATGTACGTTCTGGTCGTTAGCTCGGACTAGTACTGTGTGACCGAGTGGGCGAATACGGGAAGAGTCTAAGAATTGCATAAAAGAAAGGCGAAGGGTATTGTATCCAGTCTTTTCCCTTGCCACTGTCCGGGTATCGGGAGGCTCAATCCCGACTGGACCCGATTACGGTTAGTCAGTGCTGAGGACTTTCTTCACATCGTTCTGCATCTCGCCGCTACCCTTCGGGTACTCCCGCTGAGTCACGACGATGCGGCAGACAGCACCGAGTAGATCCTCGGAATCGAACTCGAACTCATCCAGCGAGTCCGGGTCGATGTCTTCGCCGAGCAGACGGCCAAGCTCCTCCGCCCCCCGACCTGCTCCCTTACCTGAGAGCATGATGTTGTGGAAGAGCGGCCTCCCCTGCGCATCCCCTTCGGTGATCTCCAGCCTGATTGGGAGGTACGTGGCCTTGTCGCTCTGCTTAACCTCCTGCAGGTCAACGACCTCGGCCTCATACGTACCGCTATCAACAGGACGGAAACTGATTGCTTCACTGAGATCCATTCTGATCTTCGGCATCCTTCTACTCCTAGTCTTAGGTTTAAGTTCGCCTTCGTTCACTGGTCCTTCGTTGGGCTAAGTCATACGGCAGCCTCCTTTGGTTCAGCGTGAGGGATCTGGGAAGTCCAGAGCTTATCCGGATCGACGCCGTAGAAGGATGCGACCTTCTTCTTAATCGCAGTGAAGTCAGCCGGCTCGATAGGATCGAGACAGCCTAGCTTCGACTGGCAACGGCGGTAGTTGTCCGGCTCAGTCTGGAACACCCGTTCGACCTTCTTCCTACTCCCCTTCGTGTGACAGTACCACACCTCACCGAACATACCGGGGAGCTGGTTACGCAGCTGACCGATCACAGCAGGTTCGATGGAGAGGAGGTTCCCGTCATCGTCACGCTCCACCCGCTCGTGGGCGGTTAGGACGATGTTCTTCCCGAGACCCTTACACTGCACGATTAGTTTCTTGAACACGTGAGCGGAAGTACCCCAGTCCTGAATACGCATGGCTCGACCGCTGAGTCCTCCACGGACAGAGTTCCAGGATTGAGAGACATTGAGACGGTTGTTCTCCTTCATCCCCAGGACGATTGAGGCGTCGGTTAGGGCGGTAGCAGAGTCGATGATCAGAGTGTCCCACTCCTTCTCCGGGTCATTTTCCTCTTCCTTAACCCACTCATCGATCTGCTTAGTGATCTGATCCATGACCTTGTTCTTCCTGTCATCCTGAGGTGGGATGATAGTTGCCTTCACCACATCGTTGAGAGTGCGGTCGATGACGCCTGCCTTGATAGCCCACTCCACTGACTGCATACCGTCGTCGAGATCGATAGTTCGAGTTCGGGGGAGAGAGTGGGCGATCACGGTCTTACCACTCCCTGGTGGTCCCCAGAGGAGGAGGTTAAGGCGCTTCGGCTTCGTTGGGTTTCCACTGATGCTTGCATCAGCGAGGGTTTCACTTGCCATGATTGGGCTCCTTGTTTTTGTTTGGTGCTAGTAATTGTCCGTCCTCGTTGAATCGGCTATCACATAACGGGCAGTAGTACTTCCACTCGTTACTGGTTGATAGCTGATGTGTTGACCCTTTACAACCTTTAGGACACTTGTTTTCCAAGTATACCATCAGTACTCCAGGTGTGTGGGCCACACTTCATGAGCAGGGATCTCCTTATCAATCCCCTTGCGCTTCCACCAGGCATTCAGTCCGTTCTTCCAATCCTCGTACCACTTAGCCTGTGCTTCTTGGAGTTGGTCGAGGGAGAGATTCCGTAGACTGATGTAACGAGAGGGGAGTTGGCAGGCGATAGCTGCGGCGGCGATAGCGTCGGCAGCTGCAGCATGGGCGTCGTCGAGATCTACTCCGTAGTGGGCGGCCACGGTTTCCAGCTTGCGTCCTCCCTTACGGTACTTATCCTTCGCACGGTCGATGACGAGAGGGTCGATGATCGGTCCGATCTCAGGCTTATCCATACCGAGGCGAGCAGCCTCAGCGAGGAAGAGTGTCAGGTCGAAGCGTGCGTTGTAGATGACGACAGGGATGTTCTCCCTAGCTGCGTGGGTGAAGGAGAAGTGGATCTTGTCAATGATCTCCTTCCTCGACAGGGCAGAGAACTCCAGTTGCTCCTGATTAATCCCGTGGACTGCAGTGGCTTCCTCTGGGATCGGTGCTTCGGGATCAGCGAGGCGGTTGAAACTTCCCCTCATAATCTCGTCGTCGGGAGAGATGAAGATGAATGCGGCAGAGACAATACGAGCCTCCTCTGGATCGACTCCGGTAGTCTCCAGGTCAAACGCGGCGATAGTTTCTTTGTGCCAGCTCACGTGTCGCTCTCCTCTGCAATAGGATTCCATCGACGCTCCTCAAAGTCCTGCTCGAGGATGAGGAGACGAGTGTCATCGATGGGACTGATGTTGTGCACTTCAAAGAAGGGGCACTTCCTCCCATACCACCAGGCGCACTGGCCCCAGGACTTGGGCCACTTCTCAGGCTCATGAAGGTGGTTGTCGAGGAGGTACTCAAGACGATCACGCCAGAGGGAGACATTGGACTTCCACTCCCTCATGTCAGCGTCGGTGTAGGAGAACGTGCGGCGGAAGAAGTCCTGACTCCTACTGATCGTGTAGAAGACATCGAGGGTGATCTCCCTAACACGCTGGCCGGTGATCTTCTCCGATGCCAGGACGTAGCCAGGGAACTGGAAGCTCAGCTCGAATTGGTCGAAGTAGGAAGAGCCCATAGAGCTGGTGCTCTTATAATCCCACGGTCTCACCTTCCCTTTCTGCCTGCGAATGGAGTCGATCCTCCCGCTCCAGTCCAGGTCTATGTCTTCGAGGTAGACGGAGAAGTGCTGCTCATGTCGGACGAAGTCCATCTTCTCATCCAGGTCCTTCCATCTCTCCACGTAGGAGAAGAAGCCCTGGATCATACGGTCCTTAGAGCGCTTGTAGCGGTCGGTGTCAGGACGAACGTGGGAGGGGTAGTTCTCCTCGATCGCTCTCAGGCCAGCCTCCAGATCCATTCCTGACCGATGGTAAGCCTCGAGACAGTGATGCCAGCACGTACCCCAGTCCATGCTGCTTGTCGCCGTAGGGTCACGATTCTTCCTGACGAGGCCGAGGACGTGGCGGAGGTAGAAGTAAGATGGGCAACGAACGAAATCCCCGAGGATTGAGGAGTCTAGGAACTCCGGTCTCTTCGGGGTTAGGTTGTGTTTCTCTAGAAGGGGTAGGGTTGTCACTTTGTACTCCTAGTCTTGGTTTGGGTAGGGATTCAATGATTGAAACCCTTCAGGGTAGTTCCATCTGCCTGTCGATCAGGTAGTTCATGTGCTCGAGGGTTAGTGTCTTCAATTCATAGCGTCTCCTTTTCGCATCCCAGTTGAGGGTTCGGCACTTACCATGGTAGGTGATCCATAAGTGTAGGGCAAGTGCATTGATGACAGGGCTGCCACTCCAGATTAGGAAGTCGTTGGGTTGGACGTACTTGACTATACCTCGGGAGAGGTGACGTGCGAGACGATCAACCTGGAGGGTATTAACATCGTCGAGGGTGAGGGGCTTGAACTGAGCGTTCTCCCCAGCGTGTTCCTTCGCTGGCTCATAGTGGTGACCGCCCTCGTTGGCGATCCAGACAGTTGACATAGTTTTGATCCTCGTTGGGGCGTTTGTCGTTCAATATGAAATATAACACATTCAGGGGTCAGAGTCAAGAGCCTGGATGAAAGTGCAGGTCCACGGTCTCTAGTTCAATCTGCAACAGGTCATTGTTGCGGAGGGTCTTGTGCTTCTCCTTGATCCTCTTTCTATACTGAGTACGGAGTCCGATCAGGCGATGAGAGGTGGTATTCCTGTCATGCACTCGTCGGACGAAGACGGGCTCACTCGTGCTTGATGCAGTAATGCCTAGCTTCCTCGCACGGTGGAGGAAGTCTGTATCGCTTGCCACCCTATCCGGCCGGTAGCCTCCGAGCTGAGTCCACACGTTGTGGGAGAAGGTTAGGATACCTCCCTGAAATGGGATGATTCGAGGTCCGTTAGACCGGAACTCCACTCGAGCAGGGCCTGCGATCCTTCCACTCTCCACGATATCTAACAACGATGTGAGGAAGTGAGGGAGCATATAGTCATCAGCGTCAAAGGTGGAGTAAGCATCGGCCGATTCGAGATCAGTTAGGCTGTTACGGATTAGGTAAGCGCCCACGTTCTTCTCACTCCACCAGAACGGGTGGCCTAGGTCCTCCAACGCAGCACGGGTGGAAGAGCAACCATCCACCCCGATCCGTAGCTCATACTCCCAGCCAGGGTGAGGAATCTGTCCTCGGAAGGACCACACTAAGTGGGGGAGCCACTCCGCTGCATCATAGGCAGCGACGATCACGGCGCAGGTATTCATTAGTAGAGAGTAACAATACGTTCCAGCTTGTTATCCTCAACTACCTTGAACTCCTTAGGCTCATGCCCCATGATGTAGACTAGTTTGTTCCAGTCGATAGGGTCTTGGTAGTGAGTCTTGGTAGCAGAGCGAGGCCATTTCCAAGGGAGGCTGACGATGAGGTTCTCACTCATGTCGAGGAGAGCAGACGTGAATGGTTGTAGCTCCTCATCCTTCAGATGCTCGATGGTTTGGAGACAGGTTACGACAGAGAACTTCGGCTCGGGCGGGACCCAGGTTGTGAAGTCTCCTACGTAGCTCTCCACACCCGCTAGCTTCGGGTCGGTTCGGAGATCTACCGTGTAGCGTCGCTCAAACATACCCCAGGTGGAGATAGGTGTGTCAGCACAACCTACGTCGAGGATACTCTCGGCAGGGGAGAAGAAGTCGATCAGTCTCATCACTTCTTTATAGTAGTTTAGATCTTTCCTCTTGTCCCAGTAGTTCATTGCTCTCTCCATGTGTTGCAGCGGTAAGGTTCGCCAGTTTCGTCAAAGACCCTATCCCCTTGGACGGGGTAGATGCAGACCCAGTCACCTACGGCCAGAGTGGGGATGTGGATCTCCTCGTCTTCCGTCCTCTCCTGAATCCCACCAGAGCCACGGACCTCATATTCATCGTGGTAGAGACTAGCCTCCCATCGGACGAGTGCACCACCCTGAGCGTGCTCGAAGAACTGTGGCTGACCTGGGGTGGTGGGTAAGCGGTGAGCCCAGATAGAGTACATGAACGTATAGATCGGTTCGTGTAGCTCCTCCCACCCGTAGCCAGAGAAGAACCCATCTCCCCAGTGGTTGCTCGGATCAGCGTGGTAGTCGAACAGATCTCCGTTGTAGTCCTCCCCAGTCCCGTCCTCCAATGTCATCGAGAGGCGAGCTGCCTCATCCAAGTGAATCCAAGGGCCGGATGGAGAGAGTTCGAGTAGGCCGTGCTCTATCTCATCCACTCCCCACACACCAAGCCGTCCGTCGGGGAGTTCGATAGGTGTGTAGTGCTGTCCGTCTCGGTAGTATGTGGCTGACCAGAGATGATTTACCTCGCCAGCGATGAAGCCTACCCACTCCAGGATCATTGCTTTCGGGTGGCAGCGGAGTTCGAAGCTATGATCTAACACTACCGGGTCAGAGTTCTTAGGTGGTACGGCAGGGTGAGGTCTCTCCCCTACGGTTAGGGTGGTGGAGGCAACAACCTCACTCGTCCGTCGCCTGGTTAAGTGAATGTTCCCCACGGGTTAGTCCTCGGGAGCAGCGACTGTGAAGGTGGTAGCATCAACCTGTTGGATGATGAGTCCTGCGTCGGAGGAGACGTAGTAGTCAGTATCATCATCCTCCAACCCCACGGTTTGATCTGGACGGTGGAGAGTGATGATACCGGAGGCTACAATCTCTCCATCCTCCCTGCGGGTCAGGCGGATTTCGAACTCCTCGTCCCCCTGCTGCTCGACTAGTTGCACGGTTAGGGTAGCCTGTCCACCGGGTTCGATAGTGTCAGGGTCCAGGGTCAGTGAGTAACTCATACTCCTCTCTCCTCCGTTGAAGGTAAGCTTCACGTTCTGCTTCCAGGTCTACCGGGGCAGCCTCTCTAGCCTGTCGAGCTATGTCACACTTATGACACAGCCTGTCATCCGTCAGGTCCTCGACAGGTATGTTCTTCCTATAACACTCAGAGCAGGGAGCCTCGATAATGCGAGAGCCCTTAGCTCCAGTACCTTCTCCCTTCCCTCGTCGGATGGCTTTAGCTGCCCAACCTCGACGTCGTAGGTAGGCACCAATACTCTTGTCAGGTATGCCTGTTACTCTGCCCCACTCAACCCATGCTCGGGAGGATCGCCACTGCCAGATCTCCTCCTCGGATGGGTAGTCGTTAGGCATCGTCGGCCTCCATGATCTTGCGGGCTCTAGTGAGGGCGACGAGCACGGAATGCGCGGCTGCAAGGGCCTCTTGCTCGCTGTCGTCCAAGCGCTCGTCTGCGGATAAGCGGAGCAAGGCTTCGCGGAACCTCGGCACAGCCCGCTCCTCGTACACCAGGTACTCCAGCGCCTCCTTCGTCTCGTCAGGATGCACGCCAACGTAGGTGCCGCATAGCTCATGGCGTTCGTCGTAGGTGACTTCGATAGGCACGAGACTTCGGCCACACTCAGGGCACCACCAGTTCGACTTCGTCTCGTCAGGTATCGTCCCTCCTTCGCGCCAGTTTGAGGCAGTTCTTGCAGAGCGTCTTGCTCCCCAGGCTCAGGCTCAGACCCTCCAGAGCGTCCAGCGTGTAGGGCGGGTCAACCTGCCCCCAGGTCCCTGGCTCCATCACCAGAGGCTCCCGCATCTCAGGCGTGTTGTTCTCTGCCTTGCATAGACTCCGGGGAAGCTTCTTGCGACCCTCGGGAAGAGCCAGATGGGTCCGCGAGCGGAAGCCGGTACGACCCCTGCGAGCGGGGGTCACGAGGTAGTAGGTAGCGTCACTCATGATCCTCCCCTCCTTCGTCGGGTTGGGTGCGGGACAAAGCCTCCTCCTCACACTCAGCCGAGCAGACGTTGAAGCCGTTTGCTCCCGCTGCAGCCACGCCATGATCGCAGATGTCGCAGGGGATCTCTGGTTCGGGGTACTGTTGCCTAAACATCGCTCTCCCCCTCGCTCTCGGGTGGGCGGCGAGCGGCGAACATGCGGTCGGCCACGTCGTATGCGTCTTCCGCCAACCCCTCGTGCCCGATCAGGCCATCGCTTGCGCAAAACCCGCTGAGCGCCTGCCCGGCGAACCAGTCTCGAAGGCTCATGCCGTCCTGCTCCCACACCTGTTCGCCGCTCGCAAGCTGGCTGTATGGGCGGGGGAACGCCGGTCCTCCGTCACTCTGTGCCATCGTCATCCTCCTGA
>SKOF01000272.1 GCA_007120155.1 Thioalkalivibrio sp.
TGGGCGATCCCGCCCAAACCAAAACCCATTCGCCCGGAGGACCGGGATCCTACACGCTTGCCTCGATCCCCCCGTAGGAGCCCACTCCCGTGGGCGATCCTGCCCAAACAAAACCCATTCGCCCGGAGGACCGGGCTCCTACACGCGTGCCTTGATCCCCCCTGTAGGAGCCCACTCCCGTGGGCGATCCTGCCCAAACCAAAACCCGTTCGCCCGGAGGGCCGGGATCCTACACGCGCCTTGATACTCACCCCGTAGGAGCCCGGTCCCCCGGGCGATCCTGCCGTTGCCGACGAAGGCTTTCCATTCGAGACGTCAAAGAACCGATACTCATGGGGCACGACACCAGTCTGTTTCCGCACCAAAAACGTAGAATTTTAACCTCGACACGACGGCTTCGCGACGATCCACGTCACGAGATCGCAACCTGATCCAGGATCACGGCCCGGGTTGGGGGTCCACGGGCCCGGAGATCGGCACGAGCTCATATCCCGTGACCCGCAGTCGATCATCCCCGGTGACAAAGATCCGGATCTCGACATCCCGGATCGGGGAAGTCACCGAGACCATGCCTTCGACCACGCCGGCACCCGCATCCGGATGACCCGCCAACGGGAAGACCGCATGGCGTTCCCTGCCGGTGCCGGACACCAGTTCCACGTGTCCGCCCGCGGCCGCATCGACCTCGCCGAACACGCGCAGCCGGTAATCGCCGGCCGGCAGGGCTTCGTAGGGCCCATACAGCAGAAATCCGCGCCGGCCGTCAGACACGACCGCCCCATCCTCCCTGCGCCCCACCAGGCCCGGCAGCCGCGCCAGCGCCTCCGCGTCGATCCTGAGGGCTCTGGGCGGCATGGGCGCCAACGCAAGGACCTGATGCCCCCGATCGCTCACTACCCGGGCCTCGCGCAACTCAAGAGGTGCGATGTAGGTATTGGCCTGGCGCACGCATTCGGCCACGCCCGCCTTCAGACAGCTCATTCGCAGCACCCCGTCCGCGTCGATCCTCGCCTGGGCCGCGCGGCGCAGTGCCTCGCCGTTGCCGCTCGCACGCTCGGCCACACCCAGGCTGTCCTCCCCGCGAAGCAAGCCCCGCATCACGGCCGCCCACGCGAGGTTGAAGTCACCCGCATAGAACGACGTATCGGCCTGTCCAAGTGCATCCACCCGCTGGACGAATGCATAGTCCTCCAGGGGGACGAATGGCCTGGCCAGATAGCCCACCACTCCCACCAGGACAATTCCCGTCAGGGCCGTGCGAAACCCTCTCCCCAGCGGGAGACGCACGCGCGCCAGCCCCAGGGAAATCAACATCACCGCCGCGAAGAGGACCATGGCGAAATACCGGAAGTGGTACTCGTTGAGGACCACCCACGTACTTCCGGAAAACACCACCAGCCATCCCAGGCCGAAACCCAGCAGGGCCGCCCCGAGCCGGCCCATGGGCACGGCATCCCGATCCGCGATCCGCCGCACGCCCCGGCGGGATGACCACCACCACAACACGGCCACCAGCACGAGCACGGCGATGGCATTGACCGTGTACAGCACCTGCAGGATGTTGCCGCTCACCCATGCAATGGCCGCCGGGAGCGAGCTGAAATCAAACCCGGCGTAGGCCTCCGCCCCGGGGCCGGGATAAAGGCGCGCCACCATGCCCCAGGCCGCAAACACCACAACCGCCGCCCCGGAAAAGCCAAGTGCACGGCGATCCAGCCTGCCCGCCACCCAGACATGCGTACCGCCGAGCGCCAGTGCCGGCAGGACGATGCTGTAGTTCACACCCGTCGCAACCACCAGCAGCGCCACGCCTGTCGGCCACGCAAACCACCGGGGGCCTGCGGACACGAATACCACATAGGCCAGACCGAGCAGCAGCAGGGAGAGGGTGTACTCCACATGCCAGATGGCAAAATCAAACACCGCCGCCGGCCTGAACACCAGGAAGACCACCGCCACCACGAGCACGAACAACTCGCGGGCACCCGGCAACCCGACGCGGTCACCCCCTGACGCCAGGCGTACCGCCTGACCGGTCCAGAATCGAATCATCGCGAAGAAGGCCAGCGCGGGAAACAGGAGGTTGGCGTAGAGATTCGCCGCCGGATCACGAATGACGGACGTGAGCAGCGGGCCGACATTGAGCAGCCGGTTCTGTTCCCAGAAAAACAGGGTGACGTTCTGCAACGACATCACCGAATACAGAATCACATCCCCTGCATGCCCATCCGGCGCAAAGCGATTTACGGTCAGTGCCGCCAGGCCCAGCACGAGGGCCACATCCAGCCATATTCCCTGCCATCGTATCCGGTCCATCAGCATTCATACCCGGGGCTTTCCATGCCGTCCCGAAAGGGGTCGGTCAGTGCGTCGGAACGCTCCCCCATCAGCAGCCGGTTCCTCGGCAGGAAATGGAGGCGATAGAACCGGCTGAAGCCTGCCAGTCGCTCACCGCGCCCGGTCAGTCGGACGCAGTCATCCTCGATCAGAATCGTGCCGGAGGCCAGTTGTTCGGTCAGGCGCACCTGGACAAGCCGATGCTCGGGCATGTACTCATCCACGAACACCTCCCCGAAGCGATCGAGACGAATCCCGCCGCCGCGCTGGTCGAGTTTTTCCAGGATGTAGAATGACAGGGAACGGTCGATGACCGTCGGTACCGAGATCGCGAAGGCGTAGGCGGCCAGGATCCAGATCAGACACAACTGAAACTTCTCAAATACGTTCAGCGGCCAGAACCAGCGCGCCCCGAACAGCACGGCCGCCCCGACAAGGCACGCCACCAGCCCGTCGACCAGGGCGCTGTACAACACCACATCCACGGCCAGGAACCGCACGTGCACCCAGTGCACCGCCAGCAACACCAGCAGGAAAACGGCCGTTGCGATCCCCGCGCGCCAAACCTTGGTCATCGGCTCACCCGTCGCATGCCTCCCGTCCATCGCCGGCCCGCCACACCCCGCTGATCCACGCTCAGCCCCTTCCCGGACCGGCCGGCTTCACCAGCACCGCGTCAATGAAACCCGCGTAGGCCGGACGATCAATGGCCGCACCACCGCCGCCCCAGATCCCCATCAGCATCATCCATGTCAGCACCGCCGTCTGCGCAAACAGCAGCGCCACGACACCCAGCGCCACCGGCACCCAACCGGGCATCCCGGTACCGGCCGCCGTCAGCACAACGGTGGCCGCGCCTGCCAGCAGGGACAATACAGCCAGCAGGACGCAGGCGGTCCCGATCCTCACCAGCACGGTCTCGCCAAACACCCTCAACGCCCTGAAGCCGTGCAGGACCAGTGCGGAGAAGCTCATTGCGCTCTCACCCGTATAGCGCCGCCCCCGATCGGTCGGACAGCCGGCGATGCGAAGCCCGGACCGTAGAGCACAGGCCGCCACGTGGATCCACAGTTCGTGCATGGTGGCCAGACGCCGGACAGCGGCCGGGCGAAGCGCCATGAAGTTACCGAAACCGATCCGCCGCCCGGTGAGCATCCGGAAGGCCCACTTGTACACCCGGTAAAATATACGAAAGCCCGTGCTCTCCTGGCGTCGCCGCCGCTCGGCCACCACCACATCCGCCTCGCCATGCCCAAGCATGGCCAGAAGCTCAACGACGCTCGCCGGAACGTCTTCCCCATCGGCGTCCATGACCACCACCCTCTGCGCGCCGGGCAAGTGGTCCGCGACGTAGTTGAGCCCGATGGCGATCGCGCGCTGATGCCCCATGTTGCGGGTCAGGCGCAGGACCAGTCCGTCGATCCCCTCCAGATCGGACGCCTCCAGCGGCTCCCGCACCGATCCGTCATCCACCGCCACCACGAACGCCCCCTCGCCCAGCAGGGAACCGAGCTCCGCAAACAACCGGGAGGCGGCCTTGCGATCCTCGTAGACCGGTGTGACGATGACCGTACCGATCTTCGCATCCCCGCCTGCCGGCGTCATGCCCGCAGAATCCCGCGAAAGTACGCGATCGTCTCCTTCAGGCCGTCCTCCAGCGTCACCGTCGGCGACCAGCCCAGTTGATCGCGGACAAGCCCGATATCGGGCTTGCGCCGACACGGATCATCCGGCGGGCGCGGCCCGAACTCGATCCTCGACGTCCCCCCGACAAGCCGCACGATCGTCTCGGCCAGCTCGAGGATGGTGATCTCGGTGGGATCGCCGATATTCACCGGGCCGGTAAAATCCGGCGAGGTACCCATCAGCCGCATCAGGCCGTCGACCATGTCGTCCACATAGCAGAAGCTCCTTGTCTGCTGCCCGTCCCCGAACACGGTCAGGGGCTCCCCCTTGAGCGCCTGCACGACAAAGTTGCTCACCACCCGCCCATCCTTCATGTCCATCCGCGGGCCATAGGTATTGAAGATCCGGGCCACCTTGATGCCCAGGCCATACTGTCGCCAGTAGTCGAAGAACAGGGTTTCGGCGCAGCGCTTTCCCTCGTCATAGCAACTGCGCACACCGATCGGGTTCACCCGCCCCCAGTACGATTCCGACTGCGGATGCACCTCCGGATCCCCGTAAACCTCGGACGTGGAGGCCTGAAGGATGCGCGCCTTGACGCGCTTGGCGAGGCCCAGCATGTTGATCGCGCCGTGCACCGACGTCTTGGTGGTCTGCACCGGGTCGAACTGGTAGTGAACCGGCGACGCCGGGCAGGCCAGATTGTAGATCTCGCCCACCTCCACATAGAGAGGGAACGTGATGTCGTGGCGCATGGACTCGAAAAGAGGATTTCCGATCAGATGGGCGACGTTCGATTTCGTGCCGGTGAAGTAGTTGTCGACGCACAGGACGTCATCGCCCCGCCGCACCAGACGGTCACACAGATGGGAGCCGATAAAACCCGCGCCGCCGGTCACCAGAACCTTGTTCACGCATGATCCCCCGCAAGGCCTGGCCCGGCGCGCCTGAAGACATCGTTCACGATTTCGCCCTTCCCGCTGTTCTCGCGGGTTCCACAACGCATTGCGCATCGCCCGGCCTGCCCGGGCGTTCATGATACGCACCATCCCGGGAGCATTGCCAGGGTGCGGATCCGACGCAACCCATCGTGGACCGGGACATGATTCCCCGGGATGAAACCAGAAGGAAGCACTTGCAAACCGGCTCTTCGACGTCTCGGATGGAAAGCCTTCGTCGGCAACGGCAGAATCGCCCAGGGGACTGGGCTCCTACAGGGTGGAGATCCAGGCACACGCGTAGGAGCCCGGTCCTCCGGGCGATCAGGGTTTAGCCTGGGCAGAATCGCCCAGGGGACTGGGCTCCTACAGGGCGGAGATCAAGGCACGCGCGTAGGAGCCCGGTCCTCCGGGCGATCAGAGTTTGGCTTGGGCAGGATCGCCCAGGGGACTGGGCTCCTACAGGGCGGAGATCAAGGCACGCGCGTAGGAGCCCGGTCCTCCGGGCGAACCGGCCGTCGCCGACGAAGGCTTTCCATCCGAAACGTCGAAGAACCACTAATCCCTTGGTCCGCTGACCCCCTGGTCAAGCAGACTTCTGGTGACGCGGATCTTCGATCAGACTTTCCAGAGGAATGTGCAACCCCTTCCAGAGCTTGCGGATCATCTGAATCGAGAGCGGGCGCTGACGGTGCAATATCTCGGACACCCGGCCGCTGTGCCCGATGTACGGTTCCAGATCCTTTCGCTCCAGGCCCAATTGCTCCATGCGAAACAGAATCGCCTCAACCGGATCAGGTGTAGCGATGGGGTGGTGCTTGGCCTCGTAGGCCTCCACCAGGGTGATCAGGACATCGAGGCGGTCACCCTCCGGGGTATCAGCCGCGGCACCCCACAGGGCCTCCACCTCGGCCAGGGCGGCTTCGTAATCTGCTTCGGTCTTGATTGGGCGGATATCCATGCTGTCTTCCTCTCGGCTCACTTCAGGTCGAGGTCATCGTACTGGGCATGGGTGCCCACGAACTTCACGTAGAGCGCCTGCCGAGCGTAGTCCACATCGACCAGGGGCCGGTACTTGTTCCCGGCAATATTGAACACCACGCGGGAACTGTCGATGATGCTGGGACTGGCGTACTGCGCCTTGATCTCGTGCGGCGTCCGCCAAACGGCCCGGCTTGCCTCGGCGTGCCACGCCTCCAGCGGCCCTTGGGCGTCCTGATGGGACGGCTGTTCGTAGAACTCTCGCAAGGTCCGTTTGGCTATGACCCTCACGGACACATTATAGAGTCCTCCCAAAATGGGAGCCACCCCTGCCGAAAAGTGCATCACTTTCGGAGTGATGCATCGCGATCCACCTACGGTGTTCCCACTATAGGGCGGGCCGTGCCCGCCACGCAGAAGCATCCGGAAACCCCATCTCCGTGCCGGCGGACATGGGTCGCTCCAATGTGCTGAATCCGCAGCCTTGGCGTCGCTGGCAACGATAAAACTATATTTTGCTAGACTTGACCCCCATGGGGACATACCACCAGCAATCAAGCCGCCCTCGGCCGGACCGACAATTCAACACCAAACGCCCCCAGAATCGCCCGAAGACTGGACAACCGTGGGTTTCCCTCCTTGGAGAGTGTTCTATACAGCGATTCCCGCGACAAGCCGCTGCGACGCGCAAGTTCCGACATACCACCAATTGCGTCCGTTGCATTCCTGAGCGCCAGCAGCAGAATCCGTTCATCGCCGTCCTCGAGCGCCGCATTCAGGTAATCTGCAATATCCTCGGCCGACTTCAGATAGTCAGCCGAGCGATACGGCACCGAGCGCGATTCATTGACCATGATAATCTCTCCAGAATTCTCTCGCCTTCGCAATATCACTCGACTGCGTCGACTTGTTCCCGCCGCACAGAAGCAGCACGAGCGCATCGCCATCCCACGCGTACTACACCCGAATCCACCACCTTCGAGGATGCGAAGCTCGCGAACTCCCTCACCAACCGGCCTCCAGTCCCCTTCCAGACCAAGCGCCAGACGGTCGATCCTTACCTGAATCCGCCTCTGCGCCCTCCTGTCGCGGAGCCCGGCGAACCATTCGTCGAACGGAACCCGCGCCTGTACCGTCCTGTACTTGCGGATCTCAACCATACCCGAATTGTAGCTTATAAACTACACCGTACCAAACGACAATTTGCCAGCCCCGTTCCAGTTGCCCCGGTTTACGTAGGCCGGACATAGCGCAGCGGTACCCGGCAACCCGCCGGCCTCCAGGCCCGCCACCCCACCGCCTTCGTCCACAGGAATGCGAATTGAACGGCCACCCGTTCGTCTTGCAGTGGGTGGCCATGTGGCCTGGTCCCGAACCTCAGCTCATTGAGCCAACCCCCGCAGGCCACCCCATGACGGTGCGGGTTTGATCCGACCCCAGTGTGAAACCAGTAAACTATATTTTGCTAGACTTGACCCCCTTAGACCATATCGGAATCTTGCACCTCGCCCACTCGGGTACTACGATATGACTACCCGTGCCCCGGAGCATGAGTCATGCCCGTCGTATCTACATCCATAAAGCTCCCCGAAGAACTCAAGGCCAGGATCCAGCGGCTGGCCGAACTGAGTCATCGCTCGCCCCACAGCGTCATGGTCGAAGCGCTCGAGCGGGAAATCTCGCGCGAAGAACGGATGCATGAATTCGTTCTCGAGGCCATGCGAGCGGATAACGACATCGAGGAAGGCGGCCACGTTTATCGTGCCGACGATGTACACACCTGGCTGAAGCGGTTGGCGCAGGGAGTCGCCACCGAAAGGCCACGGCCTTGCCGCAAGTAATCTATTCCGAGAACGCGCTCGAGAATCTGGAGCGCCTGTTCAAGTTCCTGCTCGAACACGACCCGACAGCAGCGGTAACGGCCGCCGATGTCATTACCGGCGCAATAGATGCGCTCAAGGCACATCCCTTGATCGGCCGCAGTATTGAAAGCGACATCCGCGAACTGATCATCTCCTACGGCAAGTCCGGCTACGTCGCCCTCTATCGCTTCATCCCCGCACGCGACCAGATCCGCATCCTCGCCATCCGCCACCAACTGGAACTCGACTATCCACCATGATTGGACGATCGCACACAGCCCGTAGCGCCTGCGTACTTTGTGTGCTGGGCCCCGCAGGCTGCCCCACGACGACGTGGGTTTGACCCGGCGCTTGGGTGAAATCGATAAACTATACTTTGCTAGACTTGACCCCCATAGGTCTCTCAGGCAGCAATTCGCAGCGTTGGCTTCAAACCCGCGCGACTGGCGAGCCGCACCAGCAGGTCCAGGCTGAAGCCGTCGATCTTGCCGCGCTTGATGTCGCTCACGCGTGCCTGCGTGATCCCCAACACCTTTGCCGCGGCCGCCTGCGTTCCGGCGCCGGCGAGCCAGCGCTGAAGGCCGCGCAACAGTTCGGCGCGCATGGTGAGTTCTGCAGCCTCGTCGGCGTCGAACAGATCGTAGAACACCCCGCGCGGGTCGCCCCGCGTGACGGGAATGTCCTTTTTTCGAGATACTTCATTCTTCATGACCGCCTACCTCGCCAATGCCTTGAATCTATGTTGCGCCAGCCGCAGATCATGCAGACTGGTTCTCGGGGCTTTCTTCTGAAAGCAGTGGAGTACGTGCACCGAATCACCGATCTGCGTGATGTAGATCACACGGAATGCGCCGCCCTCGTCGCGGATGCGGATTTCTCGCACGCCTGGGCCGATGGTCTTCATCGGCCTCCAGTCGTCCGGGGCCTCCCCGCGCTGCACCTTGTCCAGTTGATAGCCCGCCTCGCGGCGCACCGCGGGCGGAAA
>SKOF01000114.1 GCA_007120155.1 Thioalkalivibrio sp.
CATGGCTTACGGCTGAAGACCCACGCGCTCCAGATGGGTCCGCACGATGGCCGCCACCGCCCGGTCGGCCTTGAAATGGGCCTCGTGGCCCACCCCTTCGATCACGTGCATTGCACCACCCAGTGCGGCCGCGCCGGCCTGAACCCGTCGCAGAAACCCGTCGAGCGCCCCTGCGTAATGACAGGATGGCGGTATCCGTGCCATCGGGGACAACCCGGGCCATTCCCGAAGCGCCAATGACACCGCGGCGAGCGCCGCCGGGTCGTTGTTGCGCTCGAAGCGTTCGCGAAACACCCGCACCCCGGGCCCTTCCTCGGCGCCGTCCGGTGTCAGCACCCGCCAGAAGCCCTGCCAGTCGCCCCGCATCAGGGCCCGGGCCCGGGCCTCGAGATAATCGGGCCCGTCGTCATCGCCCGGCAGGGGCGGCCCGGCACCGCCGACGATCAGCGAGGCCACCCGCTCGGGCGCATGGGCCAGCACGGCCCATGCATTCCGCCCGCCCATGGAATAGCCCCAGACATGTGCCCGGTCGATCTCCAACTCATCCAGGACTGCGACGAAATCCGCCACCCGCCCACGCGTCTCATAGGCATCCTGTTCGTGGGGGCGATCGCTGCGTCCGTGGCCCAGGGCATCCACCGCCACCAGGGTGTACCGTTGCGAGAAATCCCGCAGGTAGGGAAGCCAGCTCCTGCCCGACCCGCCGAACTCGTGCAGCAGCAGCACCGGCGCTCCGGCACCGTGCACCTGGAAATGAATCCGGAAACCTCGGGATGTGACCTGCATCGTCGGTGATCGACCGCGGGTGTCGGGATCCTGCGCCCCGCCGCCGTGCGCGGTTACCTCACCACCAGCACCGCGCCGTCGAAGTGACCCACGACACGCTCGGAGACACTGCCCACCAGCAGACGCGCGATACCCGTTCGGCCGTGGCTGCCGACCACGACCAGGTCGGCCCCCTGCCGATTGGCGTACGAGACAATCACGTGGTCGGGTCGCCCTCTTTCCACGACACAGTCCGCCAGGGTGTCCAGTCCGGCAAGGGAGGTCCTGGCACGATCGGCGATCTCCCGGGCGGTGCCGGCATCGGGATCGTCCTTGCTGCCGGTGACGACCGCCAGTACATGCAGGGGGATTCTGAATTCCCGGGCAAACCAGGCGGCCGAGGTCACGGCCCGCTCGCTGAAATCCGAGCCGTCGGTGGCCACCACGATGGCATGCCAGGGAACGGATGCGCCCCGGGGCGCCACCAGGACCGGGCACGGGGCATGGCCGATCACCTTCGCCGTACTGTCTCCCATCATCAGGCGACTGAGATCATTGCGGTTGCGCCGCCCCATGACGATCAACTGGACCCCGGATTTCTCGGCATGATCCGTGATGGCGCGAAACGGTTCGGCCGCCGGCTCCACCACGGCCTCGCAGGATACATCCTGCCCCGCCATGCGCCGGCACAGATCATCCACGTGATCGCGGGCGTTCTTGACGGCCGCATGCTCGCCATAGGGCACCACAACCGGATACCCGGTGGCACCAAGCACCGCCTGCAGGACGGTCAGCCCCGCGCCGCTGTTTCTCGCCAGCCAGGCGGCGACCGCCTCGGCGGGATGGCTGTACTCGGTGCCGTCCGTTGCCAGCAGGATCCTTTCAAGTCGTTCAACTGGGGCAGCCATGTTTCACTCCGTCTCGTGCATTCCGCGGGCAGCCGCTGCAGGTGTGCGGGGTATCCCCGCCCGGCCGACTTTCTTCAGTCGCGGCTCATATTCGTGCTTGCCGGGGGCGCCGTATGGCGCATCTCCTCCAGGATATCCGGGATCCGCAGCCGCTGAATCTTTCCGGACGGCCCCTTGGGCACCCAGCGCACCACGGCGATCTCGCAGGGCGCCTTGTACCGGCCCAGCTTGTCCACACAATACGCGCGCAGCGTCTCCCCTTCGAGAGACACACCGTCGCTGGGCACCACACAGGCCATGATCTCCTGACCGTAACGGTCATCGGGCACGGCGAAGGCGGCGGCCTCGAGCACGCCCGGGTACTGGAGAAGCACCTCGTCGATCTCCCGGGGAGCCACGTTCTCGCCCCCCTTGATGATCAGTTCCTTGATACGCCCGGTGATGAAGAAGTAATCGTCCTCGTCCTGATAGCCCAGGTCGCCGGTGTACAACCAGCCGTCGTCGCCCAGGGCGCTGCGTGTGGCCTCAGGGTTCTTGTAATACCCGGACATGACGTTGTCACCGCGAACCACCAGCTCCCCCACCTGGCCGCGCGGCATCTCGTTGCCCTCGCTGTCCACCACCCGGACCTCGTTGCCGTAGGGAATGCCCGGCGACCCGTACTTGCCGGTGGCAGGCGGCAGCGGGTTGGACAGGATCTGCGCCGCGGTCTCGGTCAGGCCCATGGTCTCCACGATGCGGATGCCGAAGGAATCCTCGAACGCCTTGTGCATCTCGGGCGACAGTGCCGACGAGGCACTTCGGCCGAAGCGCACCTGACGGAAGCCCTCCCCGTTCTTCACGTGATCCGCCGTTTCCGCGGCCTTGTCGAGCACATAGGCGATGATGGTGGGCACCACGCTGAACCAGGTGCACTGATGGCGCTCGATCCACGTCCAGAAGGCGCTGCTGCTGTAGCGGTAGGGGATCACCAGACTGCCGCCGCTCAACAGCGGCGCGATGACCGTCACGATCTCGCCGTTGATGTGATAAAGGGGCAGCACGCACAGCGCCCGGTCCCGTTCCGTCAGGGAATGGGCCTCCACGGTGTATCGCCCGCCGGCGATCACGCTGCGGTGACTGAGCATCACTCCCTTGGGGCGGCCCGTGGTGCCGGACGTGTAGATCAGCAGCGCCGTATCCTCCGGCTCGGGCCGGCCGCCGGCAGCCTCTTCACCGGCCGGCCAGGGCCACCGGGGTCCCTGCTCCATGTGGGTGGGAATCCGTGTGATGGCGCGATCGATGCCCGCCACGATGGCCTCCGCCCGCTCGCGGTAGGTTTCCGTCACGAACAGGAGCCGGCTGTCCGAATGATCCAGCACGTAGCGCAATTGATCGTCGCCGGATACCGCGTTCAGGGGCACGATGATTCGCCCGCTGGCCATCACGCCGAGAAACAGGATGGCGGACCAGAGGCCGTTCTCCATTAGAAAGGCCACCTTCTCGCCCCTGCCGATGCCGCCCGCGGAAAGATGTTTGTCAATCACGTCGATGTAGCGGCGCAACTGTTCGAAGCTGACCGTTTCGTTGGTTTCCGGGCCGATTAGAAACGGCTCGTCCGCGCGCTTCTCGGCCCATTTTTCCGCGAGTGTGAGAATCGTGCTCATGGTGATCTGAACCCTCGACAGAATCCCGGAATTGGTGATGACGAATGCGGCAGCGCGCCGGGCAGTGCCCGCCAGTCAATCCGCGTCGATGCCGTACTTCTTCCAGTACGGCTCAAACAGTTCCTGCATGGTCGGCTCCACGGGGGGAATCGACCTCGCGATGCGCGTGATGTTCATGTAATGGTTGACATTCAGGTTGTCGGAGATGGGATTCCCCCCCCAGGTCCCGCAGCCCATGGACAGGGAGAACGGCAATCCGTTATCGAAGCTTCCCCCGGTCGCGAAGGCGTGGGCCTGGTTGACGATGACCCGGCATACGGGCATCTCCAGGCCCAGACGGCGGACGTGGTCATCGTCGCGGGTATGTATGCCGCACGAATGTCCCGCCCCCTGGTGCTCGAGGATCTCGCGCACCCGGTCGAAGGCGGCATCAAAATCCCGTGCACGGTAGAGGGTGAGCACGGGAGACAGCTTCTCGCTCGAAAACGGGTGGTCGCGTCCGACCCCGCTCTCCTCCACCATCAGGATGCGGACATCCTCCCCGGTCGCCCGGTCAATACCCGTGGCGCGCGCGATCTCCACGGCGCTCCTGGCAAGCAGGTTTCGATTCAGCGCACCCTGCTGCCACAGATTGTCCTGCAGGCGCTGCTTTTCCTGCGCGTCCAGCAGTACCGCCCCCTGGCGGGCCATGGCCGCCAGCATCGCGTCATAGACCTCGTCCACGATCACGAGGCTGTTCTCGGAGGAACAGCTGGTGGCGTTGTCGAAGGTCTTGGATGCCGCGATCATGGCCGCCGCATCGTCCAGATCCGCCGAGGCATCGACAATGACCGGCACATTGCCGGTGCCCACGCCGATCGCCGGCGTACCGCTGGCGTATGCGGCACGCACGTTGTTCTGGGAACCGGTGACCAGGACCAGGTCCACCTGGCGCATTAGCTCCAGCGTCATCTCCTTGGTGACCGGCGTCGGCAGGTACTGCACCAGGTCCCTTGGCGCGCCCACGCGGTCGAGTTCCTCGTGCATGTAACCCACAAGCCGGGCGCACACCTCCGCCCCCTTGGGCGACGGCGAGAGGATCACCGCATTACGGCACTTGAGGGCATTGATCGCCTTGTTGGCCGGTGTCGCGGCCGGATTCGTGGATGGCACCACTGCGCCCACCACGCCCACCGGACGGGCAATCTCCACCAGTCCGAGCTCGGGCAGCTCGCGGATCACGCCCACGGTCTTCCGTCCCTGGAGATCACGCAACAGACCCTTGGTCTTGCGCTCGTTCTTGATCATCTTGTCCCGGACATTGCCAAGCCCGGTCACCTTGACCGCCAGCTCCGAAAGCTCGCGGTTGCGATCGGGCTGCATGAGCGCCCAGGCGATGGCGGTGACGGCCTCGTCCACCCGGACCTGATCGAACTGTTCGAACAGGCGCTGGGCGGCCCGGGCGCGGGCGACCACTTCGGCGACTCGTGCCGCGGCCTCCGTGTCTGGCGCCTTTTCACTGACGTGTTGGGAAACCATAGTCTTGCTCTCTGGAAGGGCTTCACCCATCCGCCGGACCGGGCACAGGCCGGTGCCTCACGCGGGGAGCCGCAACGACGCCGGTCGGGCCGGCGCCGGACAGAATCGGAATCAGGGGTGGGGCCGTCCCTGACCACCCTTCGCCATCCGTGACGGACCCCTGCAAATACACAACCAACAGACTCAGTTGGCCTCCATACCTTCGAACAACTCCTCCAGTGCCACCTGCTGGCGCTCCCACATTTCGCGGGTTTCCGCCCGGTTCATGACGCGCAGCGGCGAACCGCCGGCGGACATGCGGCGCTTCGAACGATCGTCGTTGAACATCTTGACGAATGCCTCGGAGAGCATTTCCAGCCGATCCTCCGGCACGCCCTTGGGGGCCATCACGCCGCGGAAGTTCACGCTGCTGTCATCCACGTCAAAACCCCGTTCCTTGAGGGTGGGCACATCCGGGAGGAACTCCTCATCCCGCTGAACGTCGGCGATGGCGAGGATCTTCAGTCGATCCCTTGCGCGATAGGCGTCGGACAGGTTGTTGAAGCCCGCCATGGACTGGCCGCCCTGCACGAACCGCATGGCATCCACACCACCGGAAGTCGGCACATAACGCAGCTCGATACCTGCCGCCCGCTCCAGCTGCAGGGTCGCGATATGGTGACCCACGAACTGACCGGCGCCGGACACGGTGACCCGGCCGGGATTCGCCTTGGCGTACTCGACCAGATCCTCCAGGGTGTCGAACTGGCTGTCCCGGGAAACGATCAGCACCGCGGGATCCGCACCCCAGTTGGCGATCGGCTCCAGGTTGTCCTTGTTGTAGTGGGTATCGTGCATGATGGACTGGGCGATGAAGTGCGGCACGTTGTAGCCGGCCAACTCATGCCCGTCCGTGCCGAAGGACTGCACCACCTGGTTCCAGCCCACCTGACCACCGGCACCGGGCCGGTTGATGATGGCCACCGGCTGACCGAGCACATCCTCGGCTGGAATGGTCACGATGCGTGCCTGGAAATCGGATGCACCACCCGCGGTATACGGGATCATCACGGTCAACGGACGTTGCGGAAAATCCGCCTGCACGGCGCCCAGCGCGCTCAGGCCGAATACGACCGGAACCGCCAGCAACCCCATCAGATATCGTTTCATCAGATTAATCATCAGTTACTACCTCCTTACATCCCATTGTGGATTGTTTTGGGGCCGGTTCATGGCCGGCCCGCTGTTGGGCTCGTCAAAATAAGAGTGCTCGTGGCAAATGAACGTTCAACAGGAGAACAAACAAGAGATACAGGGTGAATGTGAAACACAGGCCGACGAATACCATGATTCCCAGCCGCCGCATGGTGAAACGTTCAGGGCTGAACACCAGGGCCGTGGCCATGAAGACCAGAAACGAGGTGGAGAAGAATCCCAGGCGCGGCGCGAGAAAGGCCAGCCCCAGCAGGATGACAAGCATGGGCCAGATGATCCGCATGGGGATCGATTCGATGTCGGCCACCATGAGCAGCTTTCCGGGCTTGAACGCCATCACCGCGAGACCCACCGACAGCACGACCATGGTAAGCGCCACCATGCGCGGAAACTCGTACCCCCGGGCATCCGGCGATGACCAGATCAGGAGGCCGACGGACAGAAGCACGCAGGTGACGGCGGCCAGTCGTTGAGCCCAGACATTCATTTTCCCGATGCCTCCGCGCTTTGGGCCGCGCGACGTCTGCTGCGTATCTTGAGTTCACTGTAGATGCTGTAGCCCACCGACACGAGGCACAGGGAGATCAGTACGATATTGATGGTGCCGGTAAAGAAGTATGGCACGGGGCCGTCCAGGGCCGGGGCGATGATCAGCCCCTGGAGCAGGTTCTCCTCGGCAATGGGGCCGAGAATGATGCCCAGCACCACCGGTCCGGGGCCGAAACCGTAACGCATGGCGAAGTACATGCCCGTACCGAGCACGAGCATCACGAGAACGTCCGAATAGCTGTGCTGCACGCTGTACGTGCCGAAGATGGCCAGCACGGCCACGGCGCCCGCCATGTACTGCCTGGGAATACGGATCACGTAACGGCTCAGGGAGCTGATGTAGAGACCGAACACCATCAGCAGGATCTGTGCGGCCAGCAGGGCGCCCAGGAACGTCCAGACCACCTGGCCGTGCTGCGAGAACAGGTCCGGCCCCGGAAACAGCCCCTGAATCAGCAGACCGCCCAGCAGCACCGCCGCGGTGGGACTCCCCGGAATACCCAGCGACAGCATGGGGACCAGCGACGAACCCACCATGGCATTGTTGGCGCTTTCCGAGGAGATGACGCCGTCAGCTTCCCCTTTGCCGTAGTTCTCGGGATTCTTGCTGAATTTTTTGCTCTGATCGTAGGCCAGCAACCCGGCGATCTGCCCGCCGGCGCCGGGGATGAGCCCAACAATGGCACCGACCACGCTGCCCAGGGTGAGCGTGCGCACGCGGCTCAGGTTGTAGCGCACCGACCGCCAGATGCTGCGGCTCTCCATCCGGAACTCTTCACCGGATTGGCCCCGCCAGGCGCTTTCCACCATGTAGAGCACCTGCGGAATGGCGAACAGCCCGATCAGCGCCGGCACGATGCTGACGCCGCCCTGCAGATGGCTGGTAAAGACAAATCGCTCCGTGCCGAGAATCGGGTTGAATCCGATCAGCGAGATCCAGATCCCGAACGCCCCGGCGATCAGCCCCTTCAGCACCGACGCGCTGCCGAGCGATCCGATCACCGTGACCCCGAGGATGGCAACCCAGAAGAGTTCCGAGGGTCCGAAGCGCAGCGCAAGTTCCGCCAGCGGCGGCGTGAAGAAGATCAGGACCAGCACGCCGAGCACACCGCCGATGCCGGAACTGATGAAGCAGTAATGCAGCGCCTCGGTGGCTCGGCCGCTCTTGGCCATGGGATGGCCGTCAAGGATCGTGGCAATATTGGCCGGCGCACCCGGGATGTTGACGAGGATGGCGCTGACCGCGCCTCCGGCCACCGTGGAGGCATAGATCACGCCGAGCAGAATGAGCCCGGAGGTCGCATCCATCTGGAAGGTAAACGGGATCAGCAGCGCCACGGCCATGGTGGGGCTCACGCCGGGCATGGCGCCCAGCAGCAGCCCCACGACGGTCCCGAGGATCAGGATGACGAGGTTGACGCCACTGAATACCTCGGGAAGGTACGTTAGCAACTCCACGATCGATTCTCCTGCCTCATGACCCCTCCGCCGCTGTCCGGTGATCCCTTACCGGAACCTGTGCATGGCGCATGGAAACCTGTCCTCGGGGATCCACGACCCCTGAAGATTCGTCCATGCGCTCGTTCGGGCAACACGCGATCCGATGCAATGCGCCTCCGCGGGGCACTGGATGCGTATTCACCCTTTATAGTCGTTCTATATGGCTTCCCTATCTGCTGTCGACAATCTCGATCCGGCACGCAGCGGGCCGGTCACCGGCTTCCCCGGACAAGGGGGCGCCATGGCGCCCCGCCCTGCTCACATGTACTTCTTGTACTTGTCCAGCAGGCGCTTGGGATGCTTGAGCGCATCGCGGCGGAACGGGTCACCCAGTTCCCGCGAAACGTTGATCTCGATCACCGTGGTCTTGCCCTCCTGCTGCGCCTTGCATGCCGCAGCCAACGCGCCGCCCACATCGTCGAGCTTGTCGATGGTCACGCCCTCGGCACCCATGGAACGCGCAATCCCCGCCCATGACGGGCTGTTCAGATTCGAACCCACGAAACGCTCGCCGTAATAATCCACCTGGTTCTTCTTCTCGGCGCCCCACTGGCGGTTGTTGAACACCACCGCCGTGACCGGGATGTTCTCCCGCACACAGGTGAGGATCTCCACCATGCTCATCGCC
>SKOF01000493.1 GCA_007120155.1 Thioalkalivibrio sp.
CCTGTTCGCCCGGAGGACCGGGCTCCTACGTGTGCCTTGATCCTCACCCCGCAGGAGCCCCGTTCCCCGGGCGAACCGGCCGTTGCCGACGAAGGCTTTCCATTCGAGACGCCGAAGAACCAATAAATTACGAGTTGTGTGGCAAGAGGTATGTGTTCCCGATTCACGTATGCCATACCGGCCGGCCCCGATCGTCGACACCCGCGCAAACGCCGATCTTCAGCCCTGCTCCAGTTCGGCCCGAATCTGCAGGAAGCGCAGGAGGTCCTTGAGCACGAGCATGCCGACCACCCGGTCGCCCTCGGTCACCATCAGCCGGCTGCTCTCGCTGCGCTGCATCTGTTCCAGTGCCTCGTTGGCATCCGCATCGGCGTCCACGGTGTGGGCCTCGCCGAACTTCCGGCACGTGTCCCCGACCCGGGTTCGTGACCATGCGTCCCGCGGCACGGTTTGCACCTGGCGGAGGCTGGTGTATCCCAGCAGGCGCCCGTCCCGGACCACCGGGAAGATGTCGAAGGCGTGGTGGTAGAGATATCTGTCCACGAAGTCCTGGATGGTCGTGTCCGAGGGCACGGTGACCGGGTCGGTGGTCATGAAGCGCCGCACGGTCTGGCCCTTGAGGGCCAACTGGGTCACGAGATGCTGGTAGCTGGCGATCGCGGCGCCGCGGATGAACAGCCCGATCAGGAACCACCACATCCCGCCGATGAAGTTGCCGGAGAGGAAGCTGTAGATTCCCAGCGCCACCAGCAGCAGGCCGAAGCCCTGGCCCAGCCGGGAGGCCCAGAGCGTCGCCCGGCGCATGTCCCCCCACCAGCGCCAGAGGGCGGCCCGGAACACCCTGCCGCCGTCCATGGGAAATCCGGGCACCATGTTGAACACGGCCAGCAGCAGGTTGATGAAGCCCAGGTAACCGGCGACGCCGGCAATGTGCTGGGGCACGCCCAGCGCCATCATGACCACAGCCACCAGATAGAAGGCCCCGGCCAGGATCACGCTGGCGATAGGTCCGGCGATGGCCATCCAGAACTCCTCCCCCGGCCGTTTGGGCTCGGCCTGAAGCTCAGCCATGCCGCCGAACAGGAACAGGGTGATGCCGCCCACCGGCAGACCGTAGGCGCGGGCGACCAGGGAATGGCTCAGCTCATGGAACAGCAGCGAGAAGAACAGCCCCAGCATGCCCACAAGGCCCATCAGCCAGTACGTGGACGGGGCGAGGCCGGGGAAGGCGAACGGGAACAGCGCCGCCGCCAGCGACCAGGTGATCAGCAGCGCCAGGAACAGCCAGCTGACATTGGCCCGGACCTCGAAGCCGAGCACCCGGAACAGCCTGAAGCTTTCACCGAACATCGCCACCCGTCTCCATCAGGTCCGCCGGGTTCCCGGCGGTTCCCGGCCATCTTGCCAGCATGGGTCGGGTCGCGCATCCGCCGCCGTCGCCGACCGGCGCCCGTGGGGCCGCAGGACTCTTGAAAACGGCGCGGGCGCCCCCAGAAAAATATCTGCCATGGCAGTGATATCAACCAACCGTTACTTGCAATGGAGGTGATGACATATGGCCATGATTCTGCGCGATGATCCGTTCACGATGCTGACCCGGCTGCATGACGAGCTGGCCCGTGCGATGGGTACGCCGCGCCACGCCTGGGGCAACGAGGGCCGCGAGATGACGGTGGCCGACTGGATGCCCCTGGTGGACATCCGTGAGGAGCCGGACCGCTTCCTGCTGATGGCCGATGTCCCCGGCGTCAGGGCCGATGACGTGGAGGTCACACTGGAAGGCGGTGTGCTGCGCATCAAGGGCAGCCGCAAGCTCGAGGCGTTCCAGAGCGAGGGCGGCCGCTACGGCCGGCAGGAACGGCCGACGGGGGATTTCTATCGTCAGTTCCTGCTCCCCGAAAGCGCCAACCCGGACGAGGTCAGCGCCCGTGTCCACGACGGCATCCTCGAGGTGACCATCGGCAAGCGGGCCGAGACGCAACCGCGGCGCATCGAGGTGGTGCACTGATCGGCGCCTCGCCTGCGAAGACAGGAAAGGGCGGGGATCTTCCCCGCCCTTTTTCTCTGAGCCAGCCACGAGCCGGGGTGAACACCCGCCCCGGCGGATGTGCGCGCGGCGTCAGTGGGCGTGCGCCGCCCCGGCCGCCACCGGACTGCCGTGGTCGTGTCCGCCGGCTGCCGAAATGGCCGTGTGGACGTCCTCCAGGTAGTGGACATACTGGACATACGCCTCCACGAACTCGCGGCCCGCGGCGACGCTCTCCCCGGCCTGCTTCCTGGCGTTCGACGCCGCGGCGAACCGCTCCCGGGCGGTCTGCTCGAATTTCCGGGTGATCCTGCCCACCAGCTCATCGATGTTGCCCTGCTCCAGGGCCGCGTCCGCGGCTATCACCGCCGGGTCGATCTCCCCCGCCGGCTGGATGCCCGTGAAGGGTGCACCCTCGGAAGCCCGGTGGACCCGGACGAGCGTCGTGAACAGCTGGTGGTCGGCGAACTCCCGGGCCTCCTCGCCCAGTGCACGGACGCGCAGGGTCTTGTCGAACACCGCCCGGATGTGGCCCTCGTCGGCGGCCGGCACCCACTTCAGCAGCGGGGTGACATCCGCGCCGGCCAGGGCGGCCTGCGCCTCCGTGATGACCGGGCCGTCCATGGCGTCACAGTGTGCCGCCGCGCTGTTCACCACCAGCAGGCTGAGCGCGGTGGCCGCGACGATCGCGTGCAGGCTCTTACGGAATATCGGTTTCATATCAGTTCTCCTCGGTTCAGGGGCAGGAAGCCTGTGTGGCCGGCAAGGCCGGCGGTGCGGGCTCATCACCCACGCACACATTTCCTGGTGAACCATGCTGACGAAACCGGTTGGCGGCGTCGTTCGAACGGGTGTACTCGTACGCCGGGGCGCCACGCCTGAAAGAGACTGTATTTCAATCGGTTGCGGGTTCGGTTTTTGTCAAACCGAAAGTCGAACCGGAAAATCTGTCCGGGCTGGGGACGCAATGGGGCCTTCGCGACGGAAGCCGGCGGGATGTGCGGTTCAATCCTGTCGTGCCCGGTACTCGCTTGGCGTCATTCCCGTGGCCTTCTTGAAGGCCGTGTTGAACACCGATTTCGAATTGAACCCGGCGTCGTACATGATCTGCAGGATGCTGGCCGTGTTGGACTCATCGTCCAGCTGCCGTCTTGCCTCCTCGACACGGTAGCCGCTGACGAACTCGAAGAAGTTCCGGCCAAATCCCAGATTGATGGCCCGGGAGAGCTCGCGCGGCGGCACATTCAGCTGCCGGGCCAGCTGTTCCACGGTGAGATTCGAGTGCAGGTAGGGTTTGTCTTCCGCCATGATCCGGCCCAGCCGGTCAATAAGCGCGCTGTCGGGAGGGGGCGCCGTTTCCGCTTCCTGCCCGGCGGCCGCCAGCCCCGCCTCCTCGGCGCTGAGCCCCGAGAAGATGACGGGCTGGCGCAGCGCGTTGAGCAACAGGTAGTTGATGAACAGGAACCCGGTAACCGCGCCGATGGCGGACACCCACGCGGCGCTGGCGCTGCTCTTGAACACATGGGCGGAGAGGCAATAGAACAGGCTCACGGTCCAGACGACCGAGTAGCCGACCAGCAGGGTGCGCAGCCAGGCCAGCTGCTTGTTCTCGATACTGGAGAATATCTGGCGAAGATCGACGCCGAAGCGGTTGATGGTGCGGATCGTCGCGTAGAGGTAGCCGAGAAAGACCAGATGGATCGCCACGGCCAGCAGGGGGGAGGTCAGGACACCCGGATGATCCCGCTCCATGAGGATCTGAAGCTTCACCTCCACGGGTTGCAGGTAGTACTCCACCAGAAAGATCGCCGAGACGACCCAGAACAGCAGGGTGTGAACGGCGTGTTCCTTGCGCAGCCTGAAGTCCCGGTACATGAGGGATCTTGCGTACAGGTACAGCGTGCCTGCCTGCAACAGTCCGATCAGCGTGCCCATGTAGGCGAAATCGGGATAGCGAAGCGCCAGCCCGGTGCCGTAGAGAAAGATCTCCGTCAGCCCGGCGGCGAAGAAGATCACCGTCGCCAGGAGCAGCCGGTTGCTGACCAGACCGACATTGGCCGGCAGCAACAGGAACACCGCCAGCGCCAGCGACTGGATGATGCTGGTGAGGAGCAGAATGTCCGTGATGTTCAGGTACATGCCGGGCGCAACCGCAGGTCTCGCGATCCGGAACGGATCGATTCCCGCGGCGATTGTAACCCGGCGGCCCTTTCAGCCCGGCGATGTTGCCGGCGACGGCGCCGCGAACATGTCCATCGCTTGATCTGCCGCAATACTTTGCAACGTACCGGCGATGGCGCCGATCCGCACGGCGTTAGCACGTGGATACCCATGACATCGGCCGTGAAGTCTCCGCTGGCCGGCCTCCGGGTGCTTGCCCTGGGGGGCTGACACAGGCCGACAGGCCGTACCACCCGTGCCGGAGGTCAGCCGGCCGGGTGGACGTTCATCGTCCCCCTGCCAGCGTGGACCCGGCGGGGCCGTCGGGGGCCTCAGCCTGCCCGTCACCGAACCGTGACCAGCTCCTGCCCCCGTCCCGGCTCTCACGCAGGGCCTGCGCCCGGGTGCGCGCATCCATGGTCACCGCATAGAGGGTATCGGGATCGGTCGGATCCGACGCAAGATGCAGGATGAACCAGCCGTCAAACCCGGATACGGACTGCCAGTCCAGTTCGGGCTCGCTGGCGCGGAGCAGGCCAATGCCTGCCATGAACGCATAGACATTACCGTCCCGGGTCACATGCACCTTCGTGGCGGGCTGCGGGGCCGGGTGGATCCGATGCCATGTCCGGCCGGCGTCGGCGCTCCTGAGCAGCCCTCCCTGTGTGGCCGCGTAGACCGCATCCGCATCCGTACTTGACCCGGCGAGCGCGATGAGCCCATCCGGCAGGGGCCCGATCATCTCCCAGCTGTGCCCCGCGTCCGTGCTGCGTTGCAGGCCGCGGTAGGCGCCGTAGATCACGTCGGGATCGGCCTTGCTCACATCCATCTGGTGGAAGTCCACCGGGCCGTTGAGACCGTCCGAACGCTTCTGCCAGCTTCTGCCGTGATCCTTCGAGACGATGAAGCCCAGGTTGCCGCCTTGGGCGGGATGGCCGCTGGCGAAGAGTACACGCGGGTCGTCGGGGTGGGCCGTGAAGCCCATGAGATCGTCTTCGTGATCGGAGATCAGCCGGGCGCTTCCATCCGGAGCAACGCCATAGAGGCCGTGATGGGTTGCGAGGTAGATCAGCGAAGGATCGTCGCCCGCCACCGCAACGCCGTGAAAATGCGTCCGCTCACCGAGCTCGGCAAGGGTTGTGTCATCGGACAGGACTGAAGGGGACCAACCAACAATGGCGGCCAATGCAGCGGTGCCGGCAAGAAACGGCATCAGTTTCGGAGTCTTGAACATGGCTGTTGCCTCACTCGGGTGGGTTGCGGCGAACGGCGGGCGCTGATTCCGGAAGCCCGCAGGGCGCTTTGCAGGGCAGAGTCGCATCCTGCATATAGTCAGAGTGGAGATGGGGGCGCGCGGTTCCGGCCTCCGGACCGTGCCTGCAGCGCATGGATCGCCGGCGAGACATCAGTTCAGGCACGGGGAACAATGCCAGAGGCAGCGCCGGTCGAGCGCCCCGGGCCGTGCTCACAACCCCAGGCGCAGGCCAAACAGCAGCTGATACAGGAGAAAGCCCGCGCTCAGCAACCCGCCGCACCACGGCACCCAGCGGGGCAGGTCCAGCCCGTCTGCACGCGGACCCTGCACGTGCTTGACGCGCAGCAGCGCGAAGTTGATCAGCGAGAACAGCGCCAGGGTGATGATGCTGGTCAGCATCGCCAGCGACAGCAGGGGCAGGGCCAGCGCAAAGGCCAGGATCAGGCCTCCCACCACGGCCACGGCGCGCATCGGCGTCCGGCGGCGCGGTGAAAGCCGGTTGAGACCGTCCGGCAGCCAGCCCTGGCGGCTCATGCCGTAGAGCACCCGGCTGCCCTTGATGATCTGGATCAGCGCCCCGTTCAGGACCGACACCACGCCGATCAGCCCCAGCACCACCGCCGGGTGGCCGGTCTGTTCGGTGTAGACGCGCGCCAGCGGGGCGTGGCTGGCGGCGAGTTCGGCGGCGGGCAGGGTCAGCACCACGGCCACCGCCACCACCAGATAAAACCCGGTGGTCACCAGCAGCGCGATGACGATGGCACGCGGCATGGTGCGCTCGGGCATCCGCGTCTCTTCGGCGAGATTGACGATGTCCTCGAAGCCGATGTAGGCATAGAAGGCGACGAAGGCACCGAGCAGTATCCCCAGCCAGATGCCGCCCTGCGCGGCGGGCAGCAGCTCGGGCCAGCGTTGCGGCAGGGTGGCCAGATGCGGGCCGGCCGCCCAGATGACCAGGCACAGCCCGACCATGCTGGCCAGCGTCATCAGCCCGGCGATGATGACCGATTCGTTGACCCCCCAGGCGGCGATGAGCGCAAGCGCGACCACCAGCGCGACGATGGTCAGGACTTCGGGCAGCGGATAGAACACCTGCAGATAACCGATCGCGCCATGCACCAGTGTTGCGCTGGACACCACGCCGATGGCGATGATCGCAAGTCCCACCAGCTGCGAGATCCGCCGGCTGCCGAAGGCCTCGTGCACGTAGACCGCCTCGCCGGCGCACTTGGGGAAACGCGCCGCCAGTTCCGCGTAGGCCAGCGCGGAGAACACCGCAAGACCCGCGGCGAGCAGAAAGGCGACGGGGGTGAACATGCCGGCGAAGCCGGCCACCTTGCCGATCAGGACATAGATTCCCGCGCCGAGGATGGTGCCGATGCCGTAGAACGCGACAAGGGTCAGGTTGAGGCTGCGCTTGAGCGCGGTGTGCGGCGTCGCGGGCATGGCGCATTGTATCGCCGCGGCACGCAGGCCGGACAGCCGGCCGGGGAGTCTGCCGTTTTCGCGTTTGCAGTACGGCCCCGGTGGGCCCGGCAAAGGGAGGGAGGAATCGGCAGCCCGGAAGGCACAGACCTACTCATGCCCCCCGGTCACCGGGGCGCGTCGAACATCAGCGCCGGGCGTTTCTTCCTAGCCCAGGCGCATCAACAGCAGCAGCACGACGAGCAGGAGTGCGACCGCCTGCGCGATGACCCGCGCCGCCATCAGGTGATGGCTGTGTTCCCGGTCGAACTGCCCGCCATGGGCCATGGATGCCACGCCGGTGATCAGCGTGGCGGCGGTGGCGACGACCGCGACCACCAGCAGCAGCATAAGCAGGGTATCCATCGGACTCACCTCCGGCCCGCCGGACCATCCGGCACCCAGGGCGGAAAACCATGCCTGTGCGCCGGATGGCCGGGCGGGCCTCAATGGGGATCATGCGGTCCCCGAGGAACCACTACATGACAAACGGCGGAGATGGGCGTTGATCTGGATCAAGGAGGATGACGGTTTCCTGGGCGGGCCCGACATGCCGGAAGGATTGAAACACGCCAACCTGAGGGTGTTGCGCTGTTTCGCAGATGGAGGCGTGTGGAGCATCCCGAAGGCGGATAAGTGGTATGACCGCCATCCGCAAGCTATCCGTTCACCCCGAGAATACACGCCGTGATGCGTTCATCCGGATCGGGGAGCACGGGGAATTCCTGGAATTCCTCGATGATGCGCGGCCCCAGGGTCTGCTCGCCGGCGATCAGATCCCGGCGGATGTCCTTGAGCAGTAACGGCCGGTTGCGACGCTGCTTCAGGCGCTCGTACCAGACCGGGCGTATCAGGTCCAGCCACCGGGCCGCCACTTGGTCCCAGGCCGGCTGGCGCGCCGGCTCCGGAGTAGTCAGGCAGCGTAGCAGGGCATCGTAATGGTCCACGGCGTCCTGGTCCTGGCGGGCGGCGGCCTTGTCGATGTAACTGCGCAGAACCAGTTCCATTTCATCCAGGGCGCGCTGCTTCTTGCGCGGCAGCAGGGCCCGTTCGGCCCGGCCGAGTTGCCGGATGAAACCGGCGAGCACATCCGCCGCCCGCTGATCCATGGGCAGGTCCACGGCCTCGTGATTGAGCCGGTCGCGCAGGTGATCGCAGATGGGGCCCAGTTCCGCGATGGGCGCGGCATCCGGTCTCGCAAACAGGATCCAGTGGGGTGCATGGAAGCTGCCCCCGGAGAGACTGAAAAATGCCCAGGTCCTCTGGCTGCGCACCACGCTCACCCGTGCCACGGTCTGCCCGTCCATGCGCCGGTGCGCCTCGTAAGTGTCGTTCGGCACCAGCGCGTCTTCGCCCTGCACCAGTCGCCGCACCGGTTCAAAGGCGTCGCGGATGCCGTCCCACTCGGCCTCCCGGGCCTGTTCCTCATATTCCCGGATGATGGCCCGGGTGCTCACGGGCTTCTCCTTGTCGCCCAGCATCGCGGAGGGCAGGGGCATGTTGGAGCCCAACAGGCTCTCCACGGTCTCGTAGCGCTCCACGAAGCGCTCGTCCGAGGTCAGCGCGAACTCCGGTGCGTCCTGGGGCCACCAGGCCTC
>SKOF01000403.1 GCA_007120155.1 Thioalkalivibrio sp.
AACCAGACGATCAGGGCCCAGGTCTCCTTCGGGTCCCATGACCAGTAACCGCCCCAGGCCTCGGCGGCCCACATGGCGCCCAGGATGGTGGCGATGGTAAAGAAGGCGAAGCCCAGTGCGATGACCTTGTAGCTCACCTCGTCGAGCAGCTCACGGGAAGGCAGACGCGTGGCCAGCAGGCCCTGTGGGTTGACCCGCTCGCCGCGCACGCGCAGCAGATAGGCGACCCCGAGCATGGCGGCGATGGCGAAACCGCCGTAGCCCACGAAGTTGGCCGGAACGTGGATCTTCATCCACCAACTCTGCAGCGCGGGCACCAGGGGTTCCACCACATGGGCCTGGCGGTCGAACACGTACCACAGCAGGAAGGCCACCGAGGCGCTGACCACCAGCATCACGAAGCCGCCCATGGCCCGGCTGCGGGTGCGCTGCTCATAGTACAGGTACATCAGGGTGGTCATCACGGCGAACATGATGAACACCTCGTAGAGGTTGCTCACCGGGATGTAGCCCCAGGTGGGGTCGTGCAGGTAGGTCTCGCGCCAGCGCACGAACAGCCCTGCCAGGCCCATCACCGAGCCAACCCAGGCCAGTGCCGAACCCACGCGGGCCGGGAAATCGCTGCGGGCGAACAGGCCGATCAGGGCCGCCGCCGCCACGATCAGGAACATGGGTGCGATGAACTGCACGCCGGTGACGACATCCGCGGCACCGACATACCAGAACCCCGCGCCCACGAGGCCCGTGACCGCCATCACCAGGGCGGCGGGGCGCAGGGCCGGGGTGCCGTCCCTGTAACGGAACAGGCTGCCCAGGTACGCGGTGGTGGCGGCGAAGTAGAGTACGCACATCCACATGGTCGCCGACTGTCCGGACAACAGGTACTTGAGGAGGAAGCGGCTCTCGGCCCTTGCCAGATCGCCCTGGCCCCCCAGGACACCGCCGTAGCTCAATACCCCGATCACGCCCAGCGCGGCGACTGCGATGGCGTAGGGCTGGAATGCCCGCCAGTACCATCCCATCCACAGGGTGCCTGCAGCGCTCAACACCAGAATACCGATCTCGTAGCGGTCCATGCGGGCGCCGTAGACCGACAGAACGAACATGGTGGCAGCCGCCACCAGAATGCCCCATGCCCAGTCCCGGGCGCTCAGGCTGCGCAGAAAACCCGGCGGTTCGATCTCGATTGCGTCGTGGGGGACGGACATCTTGCTTACCTCGATGATTACGGCGGCTTCGGCGGTACGTGTGATTGCTCAGGTATCGTGTTCGGCGGATCCACCGGGCCCGGAATCGGGGTGACGGCCCAGAACGGCCGCGGAAAGCCCCTGAAATTCCTTGTCGAATTCCACCATATTCCGGTTGCTGGTGCCAGCGAAGACCGCCCGCGTGCCCTGTTCCCGCGGCTTGACCCACACCCAGACGCGGCGGTGGGCCACGTAGAAGAGCAGGAAGATGCCGAGGGTCAGCATCACGCTGCCGAAATAAACCACATTCTGCCCGGGGGCTTTGGTGATCATCAGCCCGGAGGCCTCGATCGGGTTGAAATCGGTCATCTGGATGAACACCGGGGAGCCGTAGAACGTTGCAGCGTTGATCGCGGCTACGGCGTCCTCCAGAAATATCCGGTCGGCCTCGGTGATCTCGTCCACGCCCTCTTCGGCCAGCACCTCCAGGTACAGGGCCTGGAGACCGGCGTGCAGCACGCGAACGAAGACGTCGGTGACCTGCTCCGTCTGATCCGGCGGCGTGCGGGTCTCGATCTCGTGGGCCAGGGCGTCATAGCCGCCCTGGGCGAAGACGTTCATCAGCCGTTCCATGGTCTGCGCCAGCTGGGCCTGCATGGTTTCGTCGCCCACCGGCATGGCGCCGGAGGTGGCCGTCTGCCGCGCCACGTCCGCCACCACCCCGGGATTGCGCAGCATGGCCTGGAAGGTCATGAAGCGCTCGATGCCGCCGTCGGGGGCCGCGGGAATGTGCAGGAACCGGAACTCCCGGGTCGCGTCCTCGCGCATGCCGCTCAGGTAGAACAGGCGCCCCTCCTCCTCCACGGGCGTCAGGTAGTTCTCGAACTCCCGGGACTCGCCGGTCTGGCTGCGCAGGCGCAGATGGACGCTGGGGCCGAAGTGGCGCGTGACCACCTCGCCGTCATCCTCGATGAAGCGGCGCGTGTTGTGCATCTCCAGGTTCATGATCTCCAGCCGCCACTGGCCGCTGTCTGCCACTTCCATGGGATAACTCTCGAACACCTTGCCCTCGAACGGCACCGGTTCGATCCCCCGGGGCCCGAAGGGCCAGATGTTGAAGCTCAGCTCGGAGCCTCCGTCGCCGAAGCTGGCCTGGTAGATGGCATGACCCTTGTAGATCAGCGGATGATTGACCCGGATCGTGTGTTCCAGCGGCTCGGGCAGGTCGTCGTCGTAGATGACCAGGTCGCTCTCGAAGGTGCGCGGTGTGCCGGTGGAGAAATGCTCCACGCGGAACTCCCTGACCTCGATGCGGAACGGCAGTTCCTGAACCACGTAGCCGTCGCGCACGGTGATGAAGATGATGCCCGCGCTCTGGCCCTCGGCCAGTTCCACGCCGCCCCGGAAGGAAGGGTTGTTCGGCCCGAGGCGGCTGATCGCAGGCACCCGGGAGGCCGGGAGGTCGCGGGTTTCCACCACCAGGCGGCCGGTGAGTTCGGCCAGCTTAAGGGGCAAGCGCCCGTCGAGCACGGCGCCCACGCAGATCACCACGATGGCCACGTGGGTGAACAGATACCCCATGCGATTGGCGGCGCCCTTCATGGCGGACAGGATCTGATGGTCGCCGTGATCCTTGACCCGGACCCGGTAACCCCGGCTGGTGAGCGCGCGCCGGGCCCGGTCCAGCACGGCGTCGGGAGGCGCTTCCAGGTCGGCGCTGACGCTGTGGCGGATGCTGCGCAGCGACTTTTCCTTGACCGCCACCCGGAACTGGCGCATGTCGCGGATCATCGTCGGGGTGTGACGATAAACGCACACGCTGGTGGAGACCACCAGGAAGGCCACGATTGCCAGAAACCAGCCGGCGGAGTACACGTCGTAGAGGGCCATGCCCGCAAAGATCTCGTGCCAGAACGGCCCGAAATTGAGCAGGTACTCCTGGTAGGGGCGATGCTGTTCCAGCACCGTGCCGATGATCGAGGCAATGCCGACCGCCACCAGCAGCGTGATGGCCAGGTTCATGGAACCCAGAAACTCCAGCACGATGGCCGCGGTGGACCGCCCCCTTCGCCGGGGCCGGGTATCAACGGTGGCACTGCTCATTGTCGGTTTGCGTATCTCTTCAGCCGATGGGGGGTAACCACCGTTGGCGGGCGGCCTGCGCCCGCTGGAACCCCGGCGCCAATGGATTTGACTGCGATCCGGTCACAAGTTCACCCCCATGGGCGGGGGGCGGATCCGCAGAGACAACAAAGGGTGGCCGCAAGGCCACCCTCGTCGCATATCCGCCGGATCCGGAAGGCTCAGTCGCGCCGGAGACCGGCCATGAACTCGGAGACTGCCTGGATCTCCTCGTCGGTCATGCGCCGGGCGATGTTGCGCATCATGCGACCGGCATCGTTGGCCCGCGAGCTGTCCCGGAACTGACGCAGCTGATTGGCGCTGTACTGGGCATGCTGGCCGGCCACCCTGGGGAACGTGGCGGCCGGGTTGCCGCTGCCCGCCGGCCCGTGGCAGGCGATGCAGGCCGCCACGCCGGTGGCCGCATTGCCGCCACGATAGAGGGCGCCGCCGAGTTCCACCATGGCTTCGTCCGCGGTGCCGCCAGTGACGGTCTGGGAGGCGAAGTAGGCGGCGAGGTCGCGCATGTCCTGCTCGCTCAGGTTTGCCACCTGACCCGCCATCAGGGGATCCTCCCGGCGGCCTTCCTTGTAATCCGACAGTTGCTTGTACAGGTAGGCCTCCCCCTGGCCGGCCAGCTTCGGCCATTCGGGGTTGACGCTGTTGCCGTCCGCGCCATGGCAGGCGGCGCAGGCGCCGGACAGTTCCTGGCCGCGGCTCGGATCACCGGCGTCCGCCAGCAGAGGGGCGGACATGGAGAGTCCGAGGGCGGCAAGCGCAATCAGGGCATACGTCTTCATCGTGGATTTACTCCTGAACACCATCAAAACAGGGAAGGATCGACCCGGCCGGCCTGCCGGGTCCGGGCGAACCCGGCAGGCCGCTCACGCGCGCCGGATCAGTCTCGGTTCGGCTGGCTGCAAACCCCGGCGGCATCCATGATCATTGACCGGGGCCTTGTGGTTGTCGAAAAATGGCGCACTGTATATCACAAATCACCCGTACCCGCAAAAGCACGAAGGGCGCTGCCCCGGGTCTGGAGCAGCCATTGAATCCCTTCTACCGACAGGCCCGGTATCTCATCAGCGCCTCCCGCATCCAGGGGCTTCCGCCTGACGAGGGCCGGGAAGTGGCCTTCGCCGGCCGGTCCAATGCCGGCAAGTCCAGCGCCATCAACGTGTTATGCGACCAGAAGGCGCTCGCCCGCACCAGCAAGACGCCCGGCCGGACGCAGATGATCAATTTCTTTGCCCTGGACGACCGGCGCCGTCTGGTGGATCTGCCGGGCTATGGTTACGCGAAGGTGCCTGCCGCCATGCGCGCGGCCTGGCAGCGGCTCATGTCGCGTTACCTGGGTGAGCGGCAAAGCCTGGCGGGGCTGGTGGTGGTCATGGACATCCGCCGCCCCCTGACGTCGCAGGACTGGGAGATGCTCGGCTGGGCTGCCGAGCGGCATTTGCCCGTGCATGTCCTGCTGACCAAGGCCGACAAACTGCGCCGGGGTCCGGCCATGGATACCGCCCGTGCAGTGGCCAACGCACTGGGCGAGGCCGGTATCGAGGCGACCGTCCAGCCATTCTCCGCCCTCAGGCGCGAAGGTGTGGACGATGCCCACGGCATCCTCGATGCATGGCTGGGAATCTGACGGGCAAAAAAAACCCCGGCACCTTCCTGGCGCCGGGGCCAGGCCATCCTGGCCCATTGGTGATATGAAGCTCCCTGGTGACGTCCTGCCACGACCGGACCCCGGCGTCCTGCCGATGACTGTCCGGGTCTCCTGGACCCTCCCTCCGTGGCTTCCATGAAAAATGATCCGCCATCCGCCGTATCCGCGAAAGCCGGAGAAGCCGGGTATTTGTGAGGTTGGTCCACAATTTGCTGTAGGAATGCGCCTACGCGGGCGCCGAGGTGACCCTGACCGTGCCTGTTGCGCCACCGCCTGCCGCGGAGCGTGGCCGGCGTCACGGGGTGGTGAGATGTGCGGGTCCGAGAGGCTATGATGGAGATCCCTTGCCGGCCCGAAGGCGCGACCCTGCCTTCGGGCCTGACCGATCACCCCCGTTGCCGGAATCAGCCATGAAGACCCTCTACCCGCCCATAGAGCCGCACCGTGTCGAGACCCTGGCGGTGGATGACATCCACAGGTTGCACGTGGAGACCTGCGGCAACGCCGGCGGCCTCCCCGTGGTGTTTCTCCATGGTGGTCCCGGATCCGGGTGCGAGCCCTGGCACCGGCGTTTCTTCGATCCCGCCCGCTACCGGATCGTGCTGTTCGACCAGCGGGGATGCGGGCACTCCCGGCCGCATGCGGCGCTCGAGGGCAACACCACGGCGCATCTGGTGGCGGACATGGAGCGCATCCGGGAGCACCTGGGCATCGATCGCTGGGTGGTCTTCGGCGGTTCCTGGGGTTCCACCCTGGCGCTGGCCTATGCAGAGGCCCATCCCGAGCGGGTGCTGGGGCTGGTGCTGCGGGGCATCTTCCTGTGCCGCCCCCGGGACATCCGCTGGTTCTACCAGGACGGTGCCGGCCGGCTGTTTCCGGACTACTGGGACGACTACCTGGCGCCCATTTCCGAGGCGGAGCGCGATGACATGGTCGCTGCCTACTACGGGCGCCTGACGGGGCAGGACGAGGTGGCCCGGATGGCAGCGGCCAAGGCGTGGTCGGAGTGGGAGGGCCGCACGGCCACCCTGCTGCCCAACCCGTCGGTGGTTGCCCATTTCCAGGACCCCCACGTGGCGCTCAGCCTGGCCCGGATCGAGTGTCACTACTTCATGAACGATGCCTTCCTGGAACCGGATCAGCTGTTGCGCGACGCCCATCGCCTGACGGATATCCCCGGCACCATCGTGCATGGCCGCTACGACGTGGTGTGTCCCCTGGATCAGGCCCACGCCCTGCATCGGGTCTGGCCCCGGGCCGGATTCGAGATTATCGCCGATGCCGGACATTCCGCCGGCGAGCCGGGAATCGTGGACGCCCTGGTCCGCGCCACCGATGCACTCGCGGAGCGCCTGGCTTGATCGGCCTGTTGCAGCGGGTGACCGGGGCGTCGGTGCGGGTGGAAGGCGAAACGGTGGGCGAGATCGGTCCGGGTGTGCTGGCACTGGTGGGGGTGCGGCGGGGCGATACCGGGGCGCGGGCGGAGCGCCTGCTGGAACGGATCCTGGGTTACCGGATGTTCGAGGATGGGGCCGGGCGCATGAATCTCAGTCTGCGCGACGTGGGAGGCGGCCTGCTGCTGGTGCCCCAGTTCACCCTGGCCGCCGACACCCGCAAGGGCATGCGGGCCAGTTTCACGCCCGCCGCAGACCCGGACACCGGGCGCATGCTCTTCGAGGCGCTGGTAGCGCGGGCCCGCGAGGTGTATCCCGGGGTGGCCGCCGGGCGCTTTGGCGCGCACATGCAGGTGAGTCTCGTGAACGACGGCCCGGTCACGTTCTGGATCGAGGGGTGAGGAAGGCGATTCAAAATTCAAGATTCAAAATTCAAGATTTAAAAGGAGGGCCCTCCTTATTGAATCTTGAATTTTGAATCTTGAATTTTGAATCGCCTCTATCCGCGATGCTTGTCCGAGTGGGGTTCGTCCACGGTCTGGGCGCCGGCCACCTGGTGCATGCGATCCATGTCCAGGATCTCCACCAGCTTGCGATCCACGGACAGCAGGCCGCTCTCCTGGAACCGGGTGAACAGCCGGCTGACCGTCTCCACCGCCAGACCCAGGTAGTTGGCGATGTCGTTGCGTGACATGGTCAGGTTGAACTCCTGGCGCGAGAAACCCCGTTCCCCGAAGCGGCTGGACAGGCTCAACAGGAAGGCGGCCAGCCGCGCATCTGAGGATTTCTTGGCCAGCAGGGTCATCAGGTGCTCGTCGGTCTGGATCTCCCGGCTCATGATGCGAAACAGCTGCCGCTGGAGACCCGGCACCCTGCCGGCGAGTTCCTCCAGGCGATCGAAGGGGATCTCGCACACGGAGGTGGTCTCCAGCGCGCGCGCGGCGCACGGGTGTATCCCCTCGCTGATGGCGTCCAGGCCCAGGAGTTCCCCGGGCAGGTGAAAGCCGGTCACCTGCTCCTGGCCGTCGTCGCTCAGGGCCGAGGTCTTGACCGAGCCGGAGCGCACTGCATAGAGCGCCTCCATGCGGTCGCCGGGACGGTACAGGTAGTCGCCCCGGTGCAGGGGCCGGCGCCGGTTGATGATTTTCTCCAGGGACTCGAGCTCCTCATTGGTGATACCCATGGGAATGCACAGGTCGTGGAGGCTGCAGGCGCTGCAGGCCTGCTTGAGTCCGTGAAGGTCGACGATATTGGAGGATGGCATCCGCTCGGTTCCCGTGGCTTGGGGCGGCGCAATGGCAGCCGCATACCCAAGATACCCGAGGCTTGACATCCCCACAACCTGTCCCGGGGTGATAGGGCGTGTATGCGCAGGCGCCTGTGCTATGATGGCAACCCGTTACAATCCTGCGGATTTCCTGCATCACCATGTCCAAGCGAATCGCCGAGGTCTCCCGCGATACCCTGGAAACCCGGATCCGGGCCCGGGTCAATCTGGATGGCCGGGGCCGGGGTCAGTTCAACACGGGTGTACCCTTCCTGGAGCACATGCTCGACCAGGTGGCCCGGCACGGGGTCATGGACCTCGAGATCGACGCCGACGGGGACCTGCACATCGATGCCCACCACACGGTGGAGGACATCGGCATCACCCTCGGTCAGGCGATGGCGAAGGCGCTGGGCGACAGGAAGGGCATCCGCCGCTACGGGCACGCCTATGTGCCTCTGGACGAAGCGCTGTCCCGCGTGGTGGTGGATTTCTCCGGCCGTCCCGGCCTGGAATACCATGTGGATTATCCCCGGGCGCGCATCGGCGAGTTCGATGTGGACCTGTTCGGCGAGTTCTTCCAGGGCTTCGTCAATCATGCCGCTGTGACGCTGCATATCGATAATCTGCGTGGGCAGAACGCCCATCATGTGGCGGAGACCATCTTCAAGGCCTTCGGGCGGGCGCTGCGCATGGCGGCGGAAGCGGACCCGCGTATCCCGGGGGCCACGCCCTCCACCAAGGGCAGCCTCTGAGAGGGCCCGCACGGACTCATCCATCCAGTCATCGCAGATTCCCGGATCCTCGCAGAATGAACACCGTGGCAGTGGTCG
>SKOF01000225.1 GCA_007120155.1 Thioalkalivibrio sp.
CCACCCTGGCCGATGCCCTGATCGGCGATCTGCACCGGGTGCGCAAGGTGCGCAGCCGCCGCGTCGAGCGGGCCGGGTTTGCCGTGCTCACCTCTCCGGACATCCCGTCCGTCCTAGTGGAGGCGGCCTACATCTCCAACCCGGACGAGGAGCGCAAGCTCCGCACTTCCGCCTTCCAGCAGTCCCTGGCCGAGGCGCTGATGACCGGCCTGCGCTCCTATTTCGACAACCATGCGCCGCCCGGCACCTATCTGGCCGAGGCGCGCCGTGGCCGCCACGTGATCCGCAGCGGCGAGACGCTCTCCGGCATCGCCAGCCGCTACCGGGTCTCCGTCAATGAACTGCGCCAGCACAACAACCTCTCCAGCGACCGCATCCGTGTGGGCCAGGAACTGGTGATCCCGAGGAGAGAGAGCTAGAAGTACGAAGTGTGAATTGGGAATTGGGAAGTGGGAATGGCGGTCGGGGGTTGCCTCCCGTCGGCGTTTCACGTCTCGGTTGGGTTACACTTCCCACTTCCGAATTCATACTTCTCACTTCCGTTCCGTGCCTATTTCCCCCCTCCCTCCGCAGCTCGTCAACCAGATCGCCGCCGGCGAGGTGGTGGAGCGGCCTGCGTCGGTGGTCAAGGAACTGTTGGAGAACAGCCTGGACGCGGGGGCGCAAAGCATCCAGCTGGACGTGGAGCAGGGCGGCGTCCGGCGTATCCGCATCCGTGACGACGGCTCCGGCATTCCCAGGGATGAACTGGCGCTTGCCCTGTCGCGTCACGCCACCAGCAAGATTGCCAGCCTGGAGGATCTGGAGCGGGTGGCGAGCCTGGGGTTTCGGGGCGAGGCACTGCCGAGCATCGCCTCGGTCTCCCGTCTCAGTCTGACATCGTCCGCTGTGGCGTCGGGCAGCGGGTGGACCATCCGGGGAGACGGCGGTGACCGTTTCGAGGCGCCTGAGCCCGCGGCCCATCCCCCGGGTACCACGGTGGAGGTGCGCGACCTGTTCTTCAACGTGCCGGCACGGCGCAAGTTTCTGCGTACCGAGCGCACCGAGTTCGGACACCTGGAAGAAGTGGTGCGGCGTATCGCGTTGTCGCGCTTTGCGGTGGCATTCGAGCTCAGTCACAACCGCAAGCCGGGCCTGCGCCTGCCCGCCGCCCGGGAAGGGGATGCGCAGCTTGAGCGCGTGGCCGCCATCTGCGGAGAGGCCTTCGCCAGCCAGGTGGTGCACCTGGAGCACGAGGGCGCGGGGCTGAGGCTGCACGGCTGGCTGGGTCTGCCCACCTATTCCCGCAGCCAGGCGGATCTGCAGTATTTCTACGTGAACGGGCGCATGGTGCGCGACCGGCTCATCAGTCACGCGGTTCGCCAGGCCTACCAGGACGTGCTGTTCCACGGTCGCCACCCGGCCTTCGTGCTCTACCTGGAGCTGGATCCGGCCTTGGTGGACGTGAACGCGCATCCGGCCAAGCACGAGGTCCGTTTCCGGGAGTCGCGCCTGGTTCATGACTTCCTGTTTCGCAGTCTGCACCGTGTGCTGGCGGAACTGCGTCCGGGGCAGGCGACAGTACCCGCCCGCCTGGAGACGCCGGATGCGCAGGCCCCGTCCGCCGGCAGCGGGGGCGCGTGGGGCGGCTACCGCGGCGGCGCCGGGGCCCAGTCCGGGCTTGGCCTTCGGGTGGCGGAGGTCATGGATGCCTACGGCGCCCTGCATCCCGCGCCGGCGGATGACGCACGGCCCGGGACCAAGGCCCCGGGCGAGGCGGCCGTGCCGCCGCTCGGGTATGCAGTCGCGCAGCTGCACGGCGTCTACATCCTCGCCCAGAACGCCGACGGCCTGGTACTGGTGGACATGCACGCCGCCCATGAACGCATCACCTATGAGCGCCTGAAGCTCGGCTACCGGGGTGAGAGTCTGAAATCCCAGCCCCTGCTGGTGCCGGCCCGGATGAACGTGAGCCGCAGGGAGGCGGACCTGGCGGAGACCCACGCCGAGGCCTTCACCCGCTTCGGGTTCGAGCTGGACCGGTCCGGCCCCGAGCAATTGCAGGTGCGGGCCGTGCCCACCCTGCTGGCGCGCGCCGATACCGAGTCCCTGGTGCGCGACGTGCTCGCCGACCTCGTCGCACACGGGGAGTCCCGCCGGGTGGAAGACGCCGTCAATGCGCTGTTGGCGACCCTCGCCTGTCACGGTTCCGTGCGGGCGAACCGCCAACTGACGATTCCGGAAATGAACGCCCTGCTGCGCGACATGGAGGCCACCGAACGCAGCGGCCAGTGCAACCACGGACGCCCCACATGGGTGCAGTTGTCCATGGATCAACTGGACAAATTGTTCCTGAGAGGACGGTAAGGGGCGAGGGGTTAGGTGTGAGGTGGGCGGGTCGCGTACACTTACACCGCCTCACGCCTCACGCCTCACGCCTCACGCCTCACGCCTCACGCCTCACGATGCTTCCCCCTGCCATCTTCCTCATGGGTCCCACCGCTTCCGGCAAGACCGATCTGGCGGTGGAACTGGTGCGGCGGCTGCCGCTGGAGATCATCAGCGTGGATTCGGCCATGGTCTACCGGGGGATGGACATCGGAACCGCAAAGCCCGGGCCGGAAGTCCTTGCCGAGGCACCGCATCGGCTGATCGACATCCTGGATCCGGCCGAGCGCTACTCGGCGGCGCGGTTTCGAAAGGACGCCCTGGCCGCCATGCGGGAGATCACCGCCGCCGGGCGCGTGCCCCTGCTGGTGGGCGGGACCATGCTTTACTTTCGCGCGCTGGAATTCGGGCTGGACCGGCTCCCGGCAGCCGATGCGGACGTGCGCCGCGAGATCGAGGCGCAGGCGGCGGAGACCGGCTGGAGCTCCATTCACGATCGCCTGCGCCGGGTGGATCCGGATGCCGCGGCGCGCATCCATCCCAATGACCCGCAACGCCTGCAGCGCGCGCTGGAGGTCTACCTGCTCACCGGGCGGCCCCTGTCTTCCTTCCACGGGGGCCGGACGGAGGGGGTGCTGCCCTACCGGCTGCTGCGCTTTGCGCTGGTGCCCGGGGACCGGGCGGCATTGCGGGCACGAATCGCCCGGCGTTTTGACGAAATGTTGGAACTGGGCTTGATTCCCGAGGTCGAGACCTTATATCAGAGAAAGGACCTGAATCCGGGGCTTCCGGCCATTCGGGCGGTAGGTTACCGTCAGGTGTGGGCTTACCTGTCCGGGGAGTCGGATTTCGACACCATGCGGCGCCAGGCGATCACGGCCACCTGCCAGCTGGCCAAGCGGCAGTTGACCTGGATCGGAAGCTACCCCGGTTTGGTGACTCTGGAGCCTGGCGCGATGGATGTCGACTCGGTGGTGGAGCGCGTATCCAGGCATGTGATGGAGTGAGCGGGTGGAGCTCCGGCCGGTGTGCTAGACTGCGAGAAGAGGTTGATTTGCCAGCGCAAAATTTGACACGGCATCCATGCGGCGACCTGCCGGAAGTACGTTCGAAAGTGACATTGTCCCGGTTTGCGTCGGTTAAGCTCCAGGACAGAGCCGCTCATCGTGTCGTGCAGTCGCCGCATGACGGGCCACACAGCAACAGAATTTTCCTTTTAAGCGATCGATGCCAGGAGCAAGCTCATGCCAAAGGGGCAAACCTTACAAGAACCCTTCCTCAACACGTTGCGCAAGGAACGGATACCGGTGTCCATCTATCTGGTCAATGGCATCAAGCTTCAGGGGCAGATCGATTCCTTCGATCAGTTCGTGGTGCTGCTGAAGAACACCGTCAGCCAGATGGTGTACAAGCACGCCATTTCCACCATTGTTCCGTCGCGTCCGGTGAAACTGGCCATGTCCGAGGACATGCAGCCCGAGGAGTGAGGGCTACGGGGCGTGAAATTCCGGTCCGGGCGGTTTTTGCGATGAAGCAGACAGGTCAAGCGATTGTTTGAAAGACCTCAGCAGGGCGAACAGGCGGTGCTCGTGCACATGGTCCTGTCCGATGCATCCCGGAACGACGACTGCGTCGAGTTTACCGACCTTGCCCGGTCCGCCGGTGCACGGCCCGTGGCCCTGGTGACCGGTACCCGCAAGGCGCCGGACCCGCGCCTGTTCGTGGGCAGCGGCAAGGCCGAAGAGATCCGCCGCCAGGTGGTCGAGCAGTGCGCGGAACTGGTCATCTTCGATCACGAGCTTTCCCCCAGCCAGGAACGCAACCTGGAGCGCCTGTTCCAGTGCCGTGTGCTGGACCGCACCGGCCTGATCCTGGACATCTTCGCCCAGCGTGCCCGCTCCCATGAGGGCAAGCTCCAGGTCGAGCTGGCGCAGTTGCGCCACATGTCCACCCGCCTGGTCCGGGGATGGACGCATCTGGAACGTCAGAAGGGCGGTATCGGCCTGCGCGGGCCGGGCGAGACGCAGCTGGAGACCGACCGCCGGCTGCTGGCCGGGCGCATCAAGCAGATCCTTCGCCGGCTCGAAAAGGTGGAAGGGCAGCGCGAGCAGGGCCGCCAGTCGCGCCGACGCGCCGACATCCCGACCGTGTCCCTGGTGGGCTATACCAACGCCGGCAAGTCCACCCTGTTCAATCGGCTCACCGGCGCCGGTGTCTACGCCGCCGACCAGCTCTTTGCCACCCTGGATCCCACCCTCCGCCGTGTGGACCTGCCGGATCAGCAGTCCATGATCCTGGCCGATACGGTGGGCTTCGTGCGCCAGCTGCCCCACGATCTCGTCGCCGCGTTCAAGGCAACGCTCACCGAGACGCGTGAGGCCAGCCTGTTGCTGCACGTTGTGGATGCCGCCGACCCGGGACGCGAGGACAATATCGAGCATGTGAACCGGGTGCTGGAGGAGATCGGCGCGAACGACGTGCCGCAGGTGCTTGTTTTCAACAAGATTGATGCGGTGCCGGACTCCGGGCCGCGTCTGGTGCCCGCGGCCCACGGCGAACCGGCCCGCGTGTATCTCTCCGCGCACACCGGTGAGGGTGTGGACCTCCTGTTGGACTGGCTGGCGGAACGCTTCGCCGAGTCCCTGGTACAGGGCTGGATGACCTTGCCTCCCTCGGCCGGCCGGGAGCGGGCCGGGCTTTATCAGATGGGCGCGGTACTCGCCGAGGAGTTGCAGACCAACGGCGATATGCGCCTGGAAGTTCGTCTGCCCCGCCGGCGGCTGGAGGAACTTTTCCGTGATAGCGGGCTCACTCCCATAGTGGAGTCCGACCGCCAGCACGTCGCCTGAGTCCGGGCGTCGGCTACGCAGGCCGGCCTGCGGTTCGACTCATCGTCATGAATAATCGACACTTTGGCAGCGCGTCCGGTCGGCGCGAATGATCGGCACCGGCCCTGGAGGCGGTTCTCGGGCACGGGCGCCCGGACCCATTGCACCCCTGTCGGGTATCAGGGATTTCATCCCCGTTTTGCGCAAAGGCAGGCCGCCCTCTAGAATGGCTGCCTTGTTCGGGCCGGTGGACGTACGCCCGCAATCGATTGTGAACGTTGGAGAACTGATACATGCCCTGGAATGAACCAGGAAAGAACAGCAACGACCCGTGGGGCGGCGGTGGCCGCGGTGGCGGTTCCGGCGGCGGTCCGCCCGATCTGGACGAGCTGATCAAGAAGCTCACCAGCCGATTCGGCGGATTGTTCGGCGGCGGTGGCGACGGCGGTGGCGGCGGTGGCGGCATGGGCCGTCATGCCTCTGCCGGCATCAGCCTGATTGTCATCCTCGCGATCGTGGTGTGGCTGGCCTCGGGCTTTTACATCGTCAGTGAGGGTGAACGCGGCGTGGTGCTGCGATTCGGTGCCTTCCAGACGGTGACCACCCCGGGCCCCAACTGGCATCTACCCTATCCCGTCGAACGGGTGGAGCGGGTCGACATCGGCAGCGTGCGAAGCCTGCAGCACCGGGCGCTGATGCTCACCGCGGACGAGAACATCATCGACGTGGACGTGGAAGTGCAGTACCGGGTCAGTGACCCGGAGGACTTCCTGTTCAACGTGCGCGATCCGGAGCGTACCGTTCGGCAGGTGATGGAGTCCGCCATCCGTGAGCGGGTGGCCATGGAGCCCACGCTCGTGCGTCAGCAGATGTTGCAGGATCCCGCGGCCGCCGTGGACACGGAAGTCGATGTGGTGGAACCCCGCGAAACCGATGCCCTGCTGGCCAGCGACTTCGCGCCCATCGGCGCCGCCCGCCATGAATGGAACGATCTGGAGTTCATCCTCGGTGAAGGGCGTGGCCAGATCGCCGATTCCTCCATGGAGGTGATTCAGCAGGCGATGGATGACTACGGCGCCGGAATCATGATCATTCGGGTGAACATGCCGCAGGCGCAGCCGCCCGAGGCGGTGCAGGAGGCGTTCGCCGACGCCATCCGTGCCCGCGAGGACCAGATCCGCTTCCGCAACGAGGCCCAGGCCTACGCCAACGGCATCGTGCCCCAGGCACGAGGCGAGGCGGCCCGTATCACGCAGGAGGCCGAGGCCTATCGTGAGCAGGTGCTGGCCCGGGCGGAAGGTGATGCCTCCCGCTTCAGCCAGCTCCTGGTCGAGTACCAGCGCGCGCCGGCCGTCACCCGCGAGCGCCTCTATCTGGAGACCAGCGAGGCCGTGTTGAGCAATACCAACAAGGTGATCGTGGACATGAAGAGCGGCAACAACCTCATGTACCTGCCACTGGACAAGTTCATGCAGCAACAGGCCACCGGCGCCGCCCCGCGCCTGTCGACTGAACAGCGTGGCATCGACAGCACGCCGATCCCGCTTCCCAGCCTGGGCCAGCGGCCCGATCCCAGAACCCGGGAGGTGCGCTGATGATCCGCATTCTTGGAATCGTTGCGGTGGTGGCTGCAATCGTCATCGGCCTGGCCACCTATACCGTGGATGAACGCGAACGGGTGATCCTGTTCAGCCTGGGCGAGATCAAGGCCATGGACCTGGAGCCGGGCCTGCACTTCAAGTTCCCCCTGGTGAACAACGTGCGCAAGTTCGATGCACGAGTCCTTACCCTGGACATCCCGCCGGACCGTTTTCTGACCAGTGAGGCCAAGAACGTCATCGTCGATTTCTACGCCAAGTGGCGTATCGACGACGTGGGCCAGTTCTTCGTGTCCACACGGGGTGTCGAACGCAACGCGGAGGATCGCATTTCGCAGATCCTGCGCACCAACATGCGTAACGAGTTCGGCCGCTATACCCTGGAAGAGGTGGTTTCCACCGAGCGTCTGGCCATCATGCGTGCCGTACGCGAACAGGCGGTGGATACCGCAAGGGAACTCGGCGTGGAACTGGTGGATGTGCGTGTCCGGCGCATGGACCTGCCCGACGAGGTGAGCGAGTCGGTCTACGAGCGCATGCGCGCAGAGCGTGAACGTATCGCCCAGGATTTCCGCGCCCGGGGCCGCGAGGAGGCCGAGCGCATCCGGGCCCGCGCCGACCGTGACCGCACCGTGATCCTGGCCGATGCCTACCGCGAGGCCGAGCGGGTGCGAGGCGAGGGCGATGCACGTGCCGCGGATACCTATGCGCGTGCCTTCGGTGAGGACGAGGAGTTCTTCTCCTTCTATCGCAGCCTGATCGCCTACCGCAATACCATGACGGGCGCCAACAGCATGTTCGTCATCGAGCCGGATTCGGAGTTCTTCCGTTATTTCGGGAACCCGGCCGGCACGACGGCCTCCCCCGAATAATCCGGCGCATGCCCGCGATGAAGGGCGGTTGATCCGCCCTTCATCGTCCAGGCAGCCCGTGCCCAGATGCTCTGGAGCGATCTCCTTGCCGCCGTGGCCCTGCTGCTGGTGCTGGAAGGCCTCATGCCCTTCCTCAACCCGGCCGGATTCAAGCGCGCGTTGATCCAGGTGGCCGCCCTGCCGGACCGGGTACTGCGCGCCATGGGGCTGGCGGGCATGATCCTGGGCGCGCTGCTGCTCTGGTGGCTTCGGGGGTGACGGGTGCTTCGCCGCGAAGCACACGAACGGGTGCAGGTACGGTCGAGGCTTCCGGAATACTCTCTCCCCTTTGCTGCCTGAGCGTTTCGCGCCGGTCCGGTTTCCGCCGGGGCACGACCGATTCGCACCGAGTATGTATAATCACGGGCCTTGATCCGGGCACCCGCCGGCCGGGTGCGCGGTCCGGTGTCCACGACGACGACGTACGGATTCATGACCGATTCGAAGCGCTGGCTGCTGCCCGAAGGCATCGAGGAAGCCCTGCCTCCCCTGGCGGAGCGTCTGGAGGCGTGCCGTCGGCAATTGCTTGATCTCTACCACGGCTGGGGCTACGAGCTGGTCATGCCGCCGCTGATCGAATACCTGGACTCGCTGCTCACCGGCACCGGCCGCGACCTGGACCTCCAGACCTTCAAACTCACCGACCAGTTGAACGGCCGGCTAATGGGTGTGCGCGCGGACATGACGCCGCAGGTGGCGCGCATCGACGCCCACAGCCTCAACCGGGATGTGCCCACGCGCCTGTGCTAC
>SKOF01000572.1 GCA_007120155.1 Thioalkalivibrio sp.
AGCAGCGCGCGGGGGGATTGCGGCCCCTGGCGCGCGATGCGGTGGCCCGGGTGATCGAGCACGCCGCGCGGCGCGTCTCCGACGGGGAGCGCCTGTCCCTGCACATGGGCGCGCTGGATGACCTGCTCCGGGAAGCCGACTACCTGGCCGGGCAGGACGGCGCGGACCGGGTGGAGGCGGCGCACGTGGAACAGACGGTGGCGGCGGGTATCCGGCGCCTGAGCCGTATCCGGGAGCGGGTGCACGAGGAGATCGCGCGCGGTATCCAGCTGGTGGAACTGGACGGCGAGCGGGTGGGGCAGGTCAACGGCCTGTCCGTGATCAGCCTGGGCGAGTTCAGTTTCGGCCGACCCTCGCGCATCACCGCGACCGCGCGTCTGGGCGAGGGCGAGGTGGTGGACATCGAACGGGAGGTGGAACTGGGCGGCGCGATCCACTCCAAGGGCGTGCTGATCCTGTCCTCCTATCTTGGCTGGCGTTTCAGCGCGGATCAGCCTCTCTCGCTGGCCGCGAGCCTCACCTTCGAACAGTCCTACGGGATGGTGGAAGGTGACAGCGCCTCTGTGGCGGAACTTTGCGCCCTGCTCTCGGTGCTGGCCGACGTGCCGGTGCGCCAGGCCCTGGCGGTGACCGGTTCCGTCAACCAGCACGGCGAGGTGCAGGCCATCGGCGGGGTGAACGAGAAGATCGAAGGCTTCTTCGACGTGTGTTCGGCGCGCGGTCTCACGGGCAGGCAGGGGGTGATCATCCCGGCCGCCAACCGGCCTCACCTCATGCTGCGCCTGGACGTGGTGGAGGCGGTGCGCGAGGGCCGGTTCCATGTGCATGCGGTGCGTCACGTGGATCAGGCGGCCGCGCTGCTCACGGGTGTGTCCGCCGGTGCGCCCGACGCCGGGGGGCAGTGGCCGGCCGACAGCCTCAACGGCCGGGTGCAGGCGCGGCTGATGACCCTGGCCCGCCTGCGCCAGGCCTGGTCGGGACGCAACGATGACCGCGATCGTCTCTGAGCCGCGCCTGCGCCGCGTCCTGCTGGCACTGGACGTGGCCGGTGCCCCGCCGGCCGCCCTGGCCTATGCGGTGACCCTGGCGGCGCGTTTCGAGGCGGACCTGGAGGCGATGCTGCTGGCTCAGGCGGAACTGACCCGCGTGGCCACGCTGCCCTTTGCCACGGAGGTGAGCCTCCTGGCCGGCATGGAGCGGCGCCTGGATGCCGCCCTGATGCAGCGCAGTCTTCAGGGCACGACGGCGCGGCTGCGCGCCGTGATGGCGGAACTGGCCGGGCCTGCGCGCGTGCGCTGGTCGCTTCAGGTGGCCGGCGGCCCGGGATGGGAGACCCTGCTGGCGGAACTGGGCGAGGGCAGCCTGCTGGTACGGGCCCATCACGGCCATCACGTGCCCGCGGCGGGCGCACAGCCGCACGGGGGCGTGTGCGTGGTGTTCGATGAAAGCCCCGCCGGCCGGGCGGCGCTCGAGCTTGCCCGGTCGCTGGACACGCGGGCCGTATGCGTGCCGGCCGCCGGCGCCGGGTTGGCCGCGCGGTTGACGGCCCTGCGCCCGCAGACGCTGATCGTGCCGGCGGGATTCTTCACGCAACACGCCCCCATGCTCCGCCCGCTCCTCGCGCGCCTGGGCTGTACGCTGCTGGTGGTGGGACAGGAAGGGGGTTGAAGTGAGAAGGGCGAATTGGGAAGTGGGAAGTGGGAAGAGGGAAGTAGGAAGGGGGAATTGGGAAGAGGGAACTGAATGGCCGTCACTTCGCCCTTCCCAATTCCCCCTTCCTACTTCAAAAGTCATTCCCTGCCCACCAGGGGAACGAATACCACGCCCAGCACGTTGCGGGTCTCGAGCCCGCCGTCCTCGCCGCGCACCCCCAGGACCAGGTCCTGTCCGTACCAGCCCGTGTCCACGGGGATCACCAGCCGACCCCCCGGGCGCAGCTGTTCCACCAGGGTCGGGGGGATCTCCTCGGCAGCGGCGGTGACGATCACCGCGTCGAAGGGCGCCGCCTCGGGCCAGCCCAGCCGCCCGTTGCCGGCACGCACGTGCACGTTTTCATACCCCATCTCCCGAAGGCGTGACTCTGCCTGCGCGGCCAGTTCCGGCACCACCTCGATGCTGTAGACCTCGCCGGCGAGCTCCCCCAGCAGGGCCGCCTGGTAGCCCGAGCCCGTGCCGATCTCCAGCACACGGCTCTCCGGGGTCAGTGCCAGCAGCTGGGTCATCAGGGCCACCACGAACGGCTGGGAGATGGTCTGGCCGTAGCCGATGGACAGCGCGGTATTCTCCCAGGCCAGGTCGAGGTCGTGTTCCGTCACGAACCGGTCCCGGGGCACGCGCCGTATCGCCTCGATGAGGGCCTCGTCGGGCGCCGGGATGCCGGTGCTGCCCGCGGTTTCCCGAAAGTCGCGCTTCAGGGTATCGATCAGGGCCTGGATGCCCTTGCGGCGTTTCGCATTCATGGCCGTGTGCCGTCCGTTCGAGAGGGGTTCGTCCGTCGGGCCGGACCGGTGCGCGGGGCCTTGCCCGACATCCCGCTGCGACGCGTCTTTCTTGGTTCTTCGACGTTTCGAGTGGATTTGACCATTTCTTGGGATTCATGGGTGTCCCCGGTCAGGGGCGTGATGGGTGTCCCCGGTCAGGGGCGTGAAGATCGGCGCGAACCACTCCCCGTAGGAGATCACTCCGTGGGCGATCGCCGGAGGTCCGACCTATCGCCCGGAGGACCGGGCTCCTGCGATGGTTATCCCCGGGCCTTCGCCATCGCCCGGAGGACCGGGCTCCTACGACACCCGGCCGGCCCCCTCTTGTAGGAGCCCCCTCCCGTGGGCGATCGCCGAAGCCCGGTCTATCGCCCGGAGGGCTCCTACGATGGTTATCCCCGGGCCTTCGCCATCGCCCGGGGGACCGGGCTCCTACGACACCCGGCCGGCCCCCTCTTGTAGGAGCCCACTCCCGTGGGCGATCGCCGAAGCCCGGCCTATCGCCCGGAGGGCTCCTACGATGGTTATCCCCGGGCCTTCGCCATCGCCCGGAGGACCGGGCTCCTACTTGTACCCTTCTGCAACGGGGGCGCATGTTCCGGCTGTTGCCAACGAAGGCGTTCCACTCGCAACGGCGAAGTGCCTCTTTCTTGCCGCTGACCGACGATCCCGTTCGGTCCTGTGCGCTGATCCCCGGTGGCGGGCGGTTGGAAGGGGCTGTCAGGGGCGTCATGAACAGTTTAGCCGATCCGGGGGACGCCCCGCCGTCGCAGTGCCTGACGATGCAGAGGATACGGTGCGAGTCGCTCGGCGGGGCCGCTGAAGCCGGGCCGCGCGGCACCCGGCGGCCCCGGGAGGTCACGAGGCAGGTCCATCCTGGTTTATGCTTTATGCCGGGCAGGGGTGTACGAGGCGAAGGGGTCCATGGGCGTCTGGAACAACACAGCACAGGTCATCGGCAGCACGCGGCTGCTGGTCACCCTCGTTGCGCTGGCCGTGGTGCTGACGTTCGCCGTCTACCAGACGCGCTGCACACCCGGCGTGGTGTCGTCCGAGTTGCTGGATACGCCTGTGCTGGAGGTTCGCCACGCCGGTGATGAGTTGTATCACCTGCGTGTGGAGCCGGTGGAAGGGGACGTCGTCTGGGTGCGCTGGTATACGCACAGGCAACCGCCGGCGGTGGGTGATTCCATCCAGCTCAACATGACGGTCCTGGAAACCGGCGAGCGGAACTACCTGGTCATACGGGACATCATCCCCTGACAATCCTGGCCCGTCGGCCAAGCTTCCTTGCCACTTGCCACTGCCACCTGCCACTGCCTTCAACCGGATTCCGGCAGCCTCATGAGCAGGGTCTGGATCTGGTTGGCGTGCAGGCGTTCGCGCACCTTGTTGAGTTCAGTGGTGTCGCGGAAGGGTCCGACGCGCACCCGATGCCAGGTGTCGGAGTTCACCTGGACCCGCTGGATGTCCGCCTCCACACCCAGCAGGGCGAGGCTTGCCTTCATGCGGTCAGCCTCCTGGAACTGGCGGAAGGAGCCGGCCTGAAGCATGTAGGTGCCGGGTTCCTCCACTGTCCTGGGGGCGGGCGGCGCCTCTCCGGGACGCCCGGGCAGGATCTCCGGCTCGGGTACCACCACTTCCAGTTCCGGTAGCATGGTGTAGAAGTCGAATCGCGGCCTGGGCGGCGCGGGCGCCTCTTCCGGTCCGGTGCGGCGCACCTCGCGGGTGTCGCGCTGGGCGGGCGCCATGGGCGTGACGCTCCGGGCCTCGGACGAGACGTTGTCGCCGCCGAGATAGACGAGAAAGGCGGCAAACAGTCCGACGGACAGGCCCGCAATCCCCCATGCCCATCCAGGGAGACCGCCGCCGGATTTCTTCTTCCGGCGGTTCACCGAGTGCTTGTAGTCTCTGGCCATTACATCTCCTGCGGCGCGGACACGCCCAACAGCTCAAGGCCGTTGGCGACCACCTGGCGAACCGCCAGAATCAGGCTCAGGCGCGCGTCCCGGATTGCGGCGTCGTCCACCAGGAACTGGTGGGCGTTGTAATAGGTGTGGAAGTCGTTGGCCAGCTCGCGCAGGTAATTGGCCACCTGGTGCGGCTCCTCGGCCAGGGCCGCGGCCTCCACCACCTCCGGGTAGCGGGCCAGTGTTGCCAGCAGGGCCTGTTCGTGGTCCTCGGTGAGCCGGGCAAGGTTGGCCTCGCCGTTTGCCGGATCATGGCGGTAGCCCTTCGCCTCCATCTGGCGCAGCACGCTGCACACGCGGGCGTGGGCGTACTGGATGTAGTACACGGGGTTGTCGGCGGACTGAGACTTGGCGAGATCCAGATCGAAATCCAGATGCTGTTCGCAGCGGCGCATCACGTAGAAGAATCGGGCGGCGTCCTTGCCCACCTCGTTGCGAAGTTCCCGAAGGGTGACGAAGCTGCCCGAGCGCGTGGACATCTGCACCCGCTCGCCGCCCCGGTAGAGGATGGCGAACTGCACCAGCAGCACATCCAGGCGTGACGCGTCCTCACCCAGCGCCTTGAGCGCCGCCTTCACCCGGGGCACGTAGCCGTGATGGTCCGCGCCCCAGACGTCGACCACGCGCTCGTAGCCGCGCTCCAGCTTGTCCATGTGGTAGGCAATGTCCGAGGCGAAATACGTGGTCTGGCCGTTGTCCCGCTGCACCACGCGGTCCTTTTCGTCGCCGAAGTCGGTGGAGCGGAACCACAGGGCGCCGTCCTTCTCGTAGAGATGGCCGGCCTCGCGCAGCCGTTCCAGGGCCAGGTTCACCGAACCCTTCTCGGTGAGCGAGCGTTCCGAGTACCAGGTGTCATAGGTGACGCCGAAATCGGCCAGGTCGGCGCGGATGTCGTCCAGGATGACGTTGAGCCCCAGTTCGAAGACGAAGCGATAGTGATTGTCGCCGAGCAGTTCCTGTGCGCGGGCGATCATGGCGTCGATGTATGCCTCCTTGTCGCCACCGTCGGGTTCGTCCGGGGGCAGGTCGCGCAGGACCTCGTCGGCCTCGCGCTTGTAGTTGTCGCCGTGTTCCCGGTGCAGGGTGGCCGCGATGTCGTAGACGTAGTCGCCGCGGTAGGCGTTGGCGGGAAACGGCAGCTCCACGCCGGCCAGTTCCAGGTACCGGAGCCATACGCTGGTGGCCAGGATATCCATCTGCCGGCCCGCGTCGTTGACGTAGTACTCCCGGTGCACATCGAAGCCCACGGCTTCGAGCAGATCCGCCACCGCCGCCCCGTACGCGGCACCGCGCCCGTGACCCACATGCAGGGGGCCGGTGGGGTTGGCCGAGACGAACTCCACCTGCACCCTGCGCCCGCGGCCGAGTTCGCTGCGCCCGTAGCGCCCGCCCTGTTCGCGAACGGTGGTGATCACGCCCAGACGCGCCCGCTCGCTCAGGAACAGATTGACGAAGCCGGGCCCGGCGATCTCCGTGCGTGCGATCAGGTCCGACTCGGGCAGACGGGCGATGATGGCTTCGGCGACATCCCGGGGGCTGCGCCGCGCGGGTTTGGCGAGCTGCAGGGCCACATTGGTGGCAAAGTCACCGTGGGCCTTGTCCCTGGTGCGGCTCACCTGCACGTCCGCCGTGGCATCCGCCGGCAGGGTGCCGTCCTGTCGAAGTGCATCGATGGCTTGCTGGATAAGTGCCTGGAGCTGATCTTTCAAGGTGGGGAATCCGGGGTCGCGGGGCTGAAGATTGGGGGCCAATTCTAACGCCCCTGAAGTGGGAAGTGTGAATATGGAAGTGAGAAGTGGGAATTGGGAAGTACGAAGTGAGATTAAAAGTACGAAGTGGGAATTGGGAAGTGGGAATGAAACTACCTTCAGCCCCTCCATCAAATTCCGGGCATCCTGCCCTCCACCCTTCAGGCCAGCCTGTCGGCTGCTCAAATCCGCTCCCGACGGATTTGTCCTGCGCGCGAGGGAAAACCCCGCGGCACGGGCAGGGCCGGGGGCGTGCCTCCCCGGTTCCCACTTCCCAATTCCCACTTCGCACTTCCGAACTCACACTTCAAGAGCGTCCACGTCCAGCGACCAGCGTACCTTGCGGGCGCCCGGGAGTTTTCCCAGGTCGGGCACCCATTGCCGCAGGGCACGATGCAGTGCCGGGCGTGACTCGCTCTGGATCATCAGCTGGGCCCGGTAGCGTCCGGCGCGGCGTTCCATGAGCGCGGGCGCGGGCCCCCAGGCCTGTACGGAATCGGGCTGCAGGGCCTCCAGCGCCCCGCGGGCGGCCTCCAGAAAATCGTGGGGTGCCCGGGCGGCGGTGGCCTCGGCCCGCAGCAGGGCAATGCTGGCGAAAGGGGGCAGGCCGGCAGCCTTGCGCTCGGCCAGCGCGGCCTCGGCGAAGGCCTCGTAGCCGCCCTCCACCAGGGTTCGCAGCAGCGGGTGCTCTGGGTGGTGGGTCTGGATCACCACCTCGCCCGGCCGGCCGGCGCGCCCGGCGCGTCCGGCCACCTGGATGATCAGTTGGGCCATGCGCTCGGCTGCGCGGAAATCCGCACTGAACAGCCCCTGATCCGCGTCCAGGATGCCCACCAGAGACACGTCGGGAAAGTGGTGGCCCTTGGCGACCATCTGGGTGCCCACCAGGATGCGGAACCTGCCGCTGCGCACGTCCTCCAGGACGGATTCAAGCGCACCCTTGCGCCGAGTGCTGTCCCTGTCCAGCCGACCCGTGGACACGCCCGGAAAGTGTCTCTCCAATGCCTGTGCGATGCGCTCGGTGCCTTCCCCCAGGCCCCCGAGCACGCCGCTGCAGGCCGGGCATCGGGGCGGGCGAGGGCGTTCGTGGCCGCAGTGATGGCAGCGAATCCGGCCGTCGCCGTGATGCCAGGTCATGCGCGCGTCACAGCGGGGGCAGTCGGCCACCCAGCCGCAGGCGTGGCAGATGAGCGTGGGCGCATAGCCCCGGCGGTTGAGAAAGAGCAGGCACTGGCCGCCCGCCTCCAGGTGCGTCTCCATGCGTTTCAGCAGGCCGGTGGAGATGCCTTCATCCAGCGTCTGACGGCGCAGGTCCAGCAGTTCGGCCCGTGGCGTGCCGGCCCCGCCGGCGCGCTCGGTGAGCCGCAGGTGCGTGTACTGTCCGCGCGCCACGTTGGCGAGGCTTTCCAGGGACGGTGTGGCGGAACCCAGCAGGATCGGGATGTCCTCCATGCGCGCACGCATCACCGCCACGTCCCGGGCATGGTAGCGAAAGCCTTCATGTTGCTTGAAGGAGGCGTCGTGTTCCTCGTCCACGATGATGAGCCCCGGCCTGACCCAGGGTACGAACACGGCCGAGCGGGTGCCGATGATCACGCCCGCCCCGCCGCCTTGCGCGGACAGCCATGCATCCAGACGCTCCCGGTCGCCAAGCCCGGAATGCATGACCGTCACCGGCGCGGCGAGCCGGCCGCGAAAACGGCGCACCAGCTGAGGGGTGAGGGCGATCTCCGGCACGAGCACCAGCACCTGCCGACCGGCATCCAGGACCGCCTGGATCAGATGCAGGTAGACCTCGGTCTTGCCGCTCCCGGTCACGCCCTGCAGCAAATGACACGAGAAGCCGTCCAGAGCGCGGCTGACCGCTTCCACCGCGGCCGTCTGTGGCGGATGAAGCGGGGGCCCCGGTTCCGGCACGGCTGTGCGCGGCGGGACCCGGCTCGTCTCCCGGGATCGGACCCAGCCCTTCTCCTGCAGGGCCCGCAGCGGGCCCTGCCATCGCCCCGGGGGAATGGATTCCAGTTCAGTCGCGGACAGTCCCTCGGGCGCGTCCCGGAGAAGCTGCAGCAGAGCGGCCTGTCGCGGTGCCCGGGCCGGCTCGTCCCGCGCCTGGCGGCGGCCCTGTGCGGTGATCCGGTAGCACCGCCGTGTGCCGGCGCGGGCAGGCCGCCCCTGACGCAGGAGCACGGGCAGCGCCTGGTGAAGGACTTCTCCGAGGGGGTGACGGTAGTACTCC
>SKOF01000332.1 GCA_007120155.1 Thioalkalivibrio sp.
ACGGTCATGCGTTGCGGGTCCTCCGGTTTGGTATGGGTTGTTTGCGCAGGTTGCAGGGGCGGTTGCCGGCTTCACCGTGCCGACCGTTCATCAGAGGACGGCCATCGGTCTGCCCGCCCCGGGCCGGGCTGCCCGCGCGCAGTGTGTCACGCACTCGCGCAGCCAGGGGTCCGTGCGCTCCAGGCCCCACTCAAACAGGGCCTCCAGGGAGTCGAACGTGAACGGATCCCCGGAGCCGTCACCGTCATTTTCGAGCAACGACAGCAGTGAGCGCGCGAGCCCCTGGTGGCTGATATTGGCCAGCAGTTCACAGGCGCCGGCGAACTGGCGCGGGTCCTTGCTTTGCAGTCCCGCGCGCAGGGCCGCGATCCCCTGGTCGTCCGCCGAGGATTGCAGGGCGAGCAGCGCCAGGTCGATGAACTGGTGCGTGCGCTCCTCCAGCACGTAATCCAGCAACCGGAGTCCGCCGGCGAGACCGGGGGCTGCCCGGCGAAGTGTCGCCTGGGCACCGCGCATCCTGTGGGCGTCCGCCGCCTTGGCAAGACTGACCTCGAGCATCACGTCGGGCGGGGCACCGATCTCCATGAGGCGGGTGATCATGGCGTCCTGGGCCCGGGGTGAGCCCATGTCCTGACCGGTGAGGCAGCGGCACAGGAAATCGACCGGGTCCCGGTGGGGCTCGGCCATCACCCGGACGGCCGTGACGCGTACGCGGGGATGGGCGTCCTGAACCCCCGCGACCAGCAGTTGCGGACGGCTCACGGGCGGCAGCAGATGGATGCAGCGCAGGCAGGCCTCGCGGATCGCCGGGTCCGGATGGGCATGAAGCGATAGCAGCGGTTCGGTGAACGGCGTTGCGTCCAGCCCGGCGGGCCGGATGCGCAACGCCTCCAGGGCGGCCCGCATGAAACGGGTGTCCTCGCAGGCCAGCAGGCGCATCAGCGCATCGCGGCTGCCGCCGTGCAGGGGCTCACGGTGGTGGAAGCCCTGCAGATCGGGCAGCAGCAGTTCGACACCCGCCAATGATCGCTGGGGGGAAGGGTCGCGCAGCAGTTCCAGCCAGGCATCCAGCGCCGCCTGCTCCAGTTCCGGCACCGGGTAGCGCAGTGCGCCGTAGATACCCGCCGCCCGCAGGCGCGGCTCGTGGCGCTCGAGCAGGCCGGGCACCCGGGCCTGCGCCTGCGGGTCGCATACCTCGAACAGGGCGAACAGCAGGGTGGCATCGAGGCGCACGTCCTCGCTGCCGAGGTGCGCGCGCAACCGGTCCCGGAGATCCGTCGATTCCAGTGGCCGCAGCATGCGGATGAACTGGTCCCGGGTTGCCCGCCCGGCGGTCTCGAGGCGCCGTGGCAGCACCTCGGTGGCCCGCTCCGGTGCAGAGCGCAGAAGGACGCGCGCATAGGCAAGACTGATCTCGTCATTGTCATGCATGACGCCCCGCTCGATGTCGCGGACGGCCTGCTCGTCCCCGCTGCGGGCGAGGTCGCGCATCTGCTGTTCGGGCAGGAAGAGACGCTCGCGGAGGTTCTGTACGATCTCGCGGATATAGGCCGCGTTCATCCGGTGGCTGAAGAACAGAAAGCCGGCCGCGGCAATCATGCCGATGAGTGCCAGGTAGCGTGTGCTGTCCAGCGGCTGTGCTGCCCACAGGAACAGCCCGGCCACCAGCAGCGCCAGCGGCATCACGATGACCAGCGACATGGCCCGGGCCCGCCCCTGAAGCTGGCCCGGCAGCGCCGCCATGAAAACGTTGTGCACCGGGTTTCGGAATGCCGGCATCAATGCATCCTTGTTGAAGCTTCCGAGAATGGCTGACGGCAGACTGAAGCTGGCAAGCAGCGCGGTGAAGCTCAACAGGCTGGTGGCCGGGAAGAACAGGTTGACGGATCTGACGCCGAAACGGCGGATCACCCGATTGGTGACGAAGATCTGCAGGAGCAGCGCGATGGTGCTGGTCGCCGCGGTGAGCATCCCGAAAAAGGCGCTCAGCGACTCCTCGGTCTCGAAGCTGTGGGTATAGACCCGGTTGACCGAGTAGCTGAGTACATAGACCGAGATGACCATGAAGAAGAGCCCCACCGAAGCCCACTTGAGCAGGGGCGAGGCCCCGAGCAGACGGACCCCCTGGCGGACCTGGGTCACCGACTGCCTGAGTCTCGAGCGTTCCTTGCGGGGGGCGCGGAAGTAGGGCGAGACGCCCCGTCGCCGATGCCACAGCGTCAGCAGCGCGAAGCTCGTCCCGAGCAGCGCCGCCCAGATCAGCAGGACATTCTGCACGCCCAGGGCCTTGGAGGCGAAGGCGAGAAACAGTCCGCCCGCGATCACGCCGATCGTGTGTCCCGCGAGGATCACGGGGACGAGCCGCTTGGACTGGGTCTGGACCAGGTTCTGTCCGAGATAGAGCGCGCCGTGGATCAGCAGCAGTTCGGAAGCGACCTCGTAGAGCAGGAAGTACGCCGGGTAGACCAGGTCGGAACCCCCGAACGTGATGGCGGCCCAGTTGAGCGCCAGCAGGCCGGCGAGGGTGCCGAGCAGAATCCTGAAGAAGCGCTCCGACGGGATCAGGTCGACAAAGGCGGCGTAGATCAGGGAGACGCCCATGAGGAGCACGCTGACCAGGACATACATGACGGGCAGGTACTCGATCCCGTAGCGCTTGAAGAAAAGCGCATCGGTGGTGCCCCTTCCCAGGGCCATGCCCACACCGATGGTGACGAACAGCGCGAAGAAATAGCCGACCTGCGCCCCTTCCCCGGGGCGGATGAGCAGCGTGGCGAACAGGCGATTCAGCACAGAGGGACTCGTGCCACGGGAGTGGTTGGACAAGGCCGGATGGTTGCGGCGGCCCCCTGTGCCGCGGCAGGACCCGCCTGCGCCTCACCCCTGCCGGCTGGCGGCGGTCGGGCGGGTTCATGCACCTCTCGCATATCTATGGCGACAGCGCTTTGAATCGGGCCGGCGGGCGGCGATGTTGCGTGTGCTGCTCATAGGCATAAGCCAGCCGGAACAGCACATGCTCGTCGAACGGCCGGGCAAGAAACTGCAGGCCGAGCGGCAGGCCCGACGCGGTGAACCCCATGGGCACGGTGATGGCCGGCTGACCGGTATGCGGTGCGATCATGGGGCTGTTGTTGCCGTGGGGACTGTCGAGATCGCCGATCCCGCGCGGCGGGTTGCTCCATGTCGGATAGAGCACGGCATCGACCCGCTGCTCGTCCATCGCCTCCAGCACCGCGTCCAGCAGCGCCCTGCGGCGGGGATCGCCGTCCACATCCACGCACGGGGGCTGCATCTCGTGGGGCGGCACATCGACGCCCATCGCCCACGCCATGGAACGCTCGTTGTGCTCCAGGTAGCGTCCTGCCGAGACGATCTCGTCCAGGGTGCGCACCGGCGCCGCGTCGCCGAGGTCCCGCAGGTGATTGTCAAGATCGAAGCGGAAGCGGCTGCAAAAGCCCGTTGCGTTGCGCAGCATCTCGAAGTCGAACACCTCGAACGGATCCACCAGAACGGCACCGGCCTCCCGCAGGTCATCGAGGGCCTGCTCCATGATGCGCATCACTTCCGGGTCCGCGTCAGCCGTCTCGTACAGTTCGCGCATCACCCCCAGGCGCGCCCCGGACAGCCCGCCGGTGTCCAGGTAGGCCCGGTAGTCCTCCCGGAGCCTCTCCTTCCCCTGCCTGGTGAGCGGATCGGCGGGATCATGGCCGGCGATCACGCTGAAGGTGATCGCGGCATCCTCCACGGTGCGCGTCATGGGGCCCGCGATATCACGGTTGAGCAACAGGGGCACGATACCCTGACGGCTGGTTGCGCCCAGCGTCGGACGCAGTCCGACCAGGGCCAGGTGGGCGGCCGGACCGCGAATGGAATTGCCCGTGTCCGTGCCCAGGCCGATGATGCCGAAAGCGGCGGCGATGGCGGACGCCGTGCCTCCGCTGCTGCCCGCGGGGACCCGTTCCGGATCGTAGGCGTTGCGGGTCTCGCCACGTGTCGAGCTGATGGTGTGAAAGGGGCTGAAGGCCCATTCGCCCATGTTGGACTTGGCCACCACGATCGCGCCCGCTTCACGCAAGCGCTTCACGATGAATGCGTCCTCGGGCGGGACGAAGCCCTGCAGGGCGATTGCCCCGGCCTCCGTGGGCATGTCGGCGGTATGCATGTTGTCCTTCAGAATCACCGGCATGCAATGCAGCGGCGCCATCTCCCCCCGGTCGCGCCAGGCCCTGTCCAGCGTTTCGGCCCGGCGCATGGCGTTCGGGTTGACGTGCGCGATGGCATTCAGGCCGCCGGTCTGATCGTATGCAGAGATCCGGGCCAGGTGGCGGGCGGTCAGCTGCCGGCAGGTGAACCGGCCCGAGCGCAGACCCTCGCGGGCCTCGCCAATGGTCATCTCGACCACATCGAACTGCCCGGCGTCCCCGTTGCCCGCGGCCCAGGCAACCTGGACGGCCAGCATCAGGGTCAGGCAGGCGAGCAGGACACGGTGTGTCACGGGTCGGGTCCGACGCGGTACGCCATGACTGCCATCAACGGGCAACCGAGAAGTAGAAACGCTCGCTCATGGAGCCCATGGAAAAGTCCCCCAGCAGAATATGCTCGTTGGTATCCCGGGCGTGGACAGTCCAGTAATAGTACCCGCCGGGTTCCAGCAGATCGGCGGGCAGCTCCGCCCTGGGTTCGTCCAGCAGGCGGGTGCTGAAGATGCGCTCGTCGGTCCAGGCGTCACGCAGGTAGGCCTGGTAGTACCGCGCGCCGGGAACCGGCGCCCAGGACAGGACCCCGGGCATGGCGATATCCTCGGCATCCCGGGGCGGGTCGGGCACGCTGACACGCTCCAGCCGGGACAGGGTCACGAAGTCCCTGCCCTCGGCCGTGCTTCCGCTTTGTGTCCGGACCCGGATGCGGTACCAGCCGACCGAGGCCGACGGGGGCACGTCGATGTCGAGCATGAAGACCCGCTTCTCGGGCTGACCCTCCCGCCGCAGCGGGATGAAACGGTCCTTGTCCAGGCTGACCAGCGCGGTGCCGTCCGGCATGTAGACGTCCATGGATACAACGTCCTCGAAGTGCTCGGTCGAGAACAGCACCTTGAAGTACTCGGGCCGCTCGGGCCAGTTGCAAAGGTGGATGTCAAAAAAGCCCAGTTCCGTGTAATGCGGGTCGGTGGTGAGCACGCTGGAGTTGGCCGACAGCGGGCCCGCCAGGGCGGCGCTCATCAGCCAGGCGAACAGCACGCCCGGCAAGGGTGCAAGGACACGGTTCATGATCAGACAACTCCCGTTGCGTCGTCGGGTTCCCACGGGGCGATATGCATTCCCCGCGTTCAGGTGACCGCCTCGCCCTGCCAGGCCGACATGCCGCCCTTCATCGACACCACGTTGTAACCGCGTTGCTTGAGCAGGAAGGCGGCCACGGCGCTGCGCTTGCCGCTGAGGCACACGGTGATGAAACGGTCGTTTCGATCGAGCATCCCATCAGCACGCTGGCGCAGTTCGTGGAGCGGCAGGTGAATGGCTTCGGGGATGTGGCCGTCCTCGAACTCCTCCATGTAGCGCACGTCCACCACCTTCCAGTTGTCGTCGATCATGCCCGGCACGCTGCCGGGCGGGATCTCCTCGATCATCGGACGGGACATGATCTCGCGGAAGTCCTGCTCTCCGAGCACCAGCAGTTCGCCGTCCTCGATCATCTTGACCGTGGCGTTGCGCGTGCCGCCTGTGACCAGGGCCTCGTCGCCGAAGGTGTCGCCGGGGCCCATGGTGTCCACCAGCCTCAGTTCGCCCTCGAAGGGGTCCTCCTGCCAGACCTCGGCCTGGCCGGACCAGATGAGATAGAAGGCGTCGCCCCGCTCGCCCTGGTTGACGATCACCTCGCCGGCGCTGACCCTGCGCGAGGTCATCTGCCTGAGGGCCTGGGTGACATGCTCCAGGGGGAGCTGCTTGAAGGCATTGGTGTGCATGACCGAGAGCAGCCGCTGAACCAGCGCTTCGCCGCCGGACTGCCGGGCGTAGGCGGCCAGTTCCGCCCAGGAAGCCAGGGTGTCCAGGAACTCCGCATCGGCCAGAAGGACCACGGCGTTCTCGAGGGCGCGCAGGGAGGTTCCGCCCTCGCCGGTCTGCACCATGCGTTCCCGGGTCCCGGCGAGATCCAGCGGACCGTCCTCGGCATCCAGTTCCACCGTTCCGGAGAGGACGGTCACCCGCTGCCCGGGCTTTTGGGTCACCAGGTTCTCCCCGGCCAGCAGCGGGATGACCCGCACCTCGTCACCGAGGCGGTCGCGGGCCAGATCGCTCAGCTTGGTGTAGGGCTCGATGGCCAGGTTGCGCAGATAGTCAAACAACTCCGATGAGATGAGCGGTGCCCTGTTCATGTGGGTGTCCCTCCTGTGGTGTTCGCGCCCCGCCGGTGCGTGCCGCGGGACGTGATCGTAAGCGCCGGTCAGCCGGTGGAGCCCGTGCCCTGTACGTCTTGCGTGTCCCCGCAGACCGGCGGATTGAAGTGCAGCCAGGTGGATACGCCCCCGGACAGCAGGCTCGCCCGGTAGCCGTGCTGGCTCAGCAGGCGGATGGCGTTGTAGGCACGTACGCCCACGCGGCACACCACCTGGATGGCCCGGTCGCGCGGCAGTTCGTCCAGCCGCCCCCGGAGTTCATCCAGGGGGACGTGCATGCCGCAGGGCATGGGGTCGTCGCGCACTTCCTCGGCGGTGCGCACGTCCAGGACCAGCGCGTCGTCGCAGGCCAGCTCGTCCCAGTGGGTGATGGTCAGGTCACCGCGCATGGCGTTGGCGGCAACCATACCCACCATGTTCACCGGGTCCTTGGCGGCCCCGTACTGGGGCGCGTAGCACAGCTCCGCCTCCTCCAGGTCGAACACCGTGGCGCGCATCTGGATGGCCATGGCGATGACGTCGATGCGCCGCTCCACACCTTCGGCCCCCACGGCCTGGGCCCCCAGCACCCGGCCGTCGGCGGGGTCGTAGAGGAGCTTCATGTTCATGGTGCTGGCGCCGGGGTAGTAGCCCACGTGATTGTTCGGGTGGGCGTAGACCACCTGGTGGGGGAGGTTCATCTCGCGCAGGCGGCGTTCGTTGAGGCCGGTGGCGGCGAGTGTCAGGCCGAAGGCGCCGCACACGGCGGTGCCCTGCACGCCCCGGAAGTCACGACGCTTGCCGCTGATCGCATCCGCCGCCAGCCGCCCCTGCCGGTTCGCGGGCCCCGCCAGGGGCAGCCCCGTGCGCTCTCCGGTCAGCGCACAGGTGACCTCCACGGCATCGCCCACCGCATGGATGCGGGGATCGCTGGTGCGCATGTGGCTGTCCACCACGATATGCCCCCGGGGCCCGATGGCGAGACCGCAATCCCGGGCAAGGTCGCTTTCCGGGCGCACGCCGATGGCCAGAACCACCATGTCCGTGGCCACCCGCTGCCCGCCGGTGAGGCTGACCACCAGGGTGTCGCGCCGGCTGGCGCATTCGAAGCCCAGCACCTCCGTGCGCAGGCGCAGATCGATCCCCGCATCGGCCATGGCGCCGGTCAGGGGCTGGACCATCTCCGGGTCGATGGCGGCCATCACCTGGTCCGCCCGTTCCACCAGGGTGACCTGGATGCCCAGGGCGTGCAGGTTCTCGGCCGTCTCCAGGCCGATGAACCCGCCCCCCACGACCACCGCGTGACGCACGCCCCGGCTGGCGATCCATTGCTTGATCCCGTTGCTGTCCGGGACGGTGCGCAGGGTGAAGATCCCGGGCAGGTCGATGCCCGGCAGCAGCGGCCGGATGGGCTGGGCGCCCGGGGAGAGGACCAGGTGGTCGTAGGTCAGTTCGTAGGGTTCGCCGCCGACCGGCCGGACGCTCACCCGCCGGTGCGCCCGGTCGATGGCCGTCACCCCGTGTCCGGTGCGCACGTCGATGTCGAAGCGGCGCCTGAAAAACTCCGGACTCGCCAGCAACAGGTCCTGCTCCTCCTCGATCACGCCGCCGATGTAGTACGGCAGGCCGCAGTTGGCGAACGACACGTGCGGTCCGCGTTCCAGGATGATGATTTCCGCGCGCTCGTCGTTGCGGCGCAGGCGGGCGGCGCAGGAGGCACCCCCGGCCACACCCCCGACGATGACAGTCGTCTGTCTGTCCATAATGCCGCCCCCCCTGCCTGCGGTGGTTCGATCAAATGCCCCCTAACGCCGGGGTCCGAAGCCGCGCCTTGCGGCGCACTGTTCCTGCGAGTATCCGTCCGGGCTTCTTACACCCCTCTTACAGCCCGCGCCGCTATTTCTCGGTGCGTGTCCAACTGCCGTCCCAGTCAGGCGGCAGGGTGTCGGCGCGCAGGCCGGCCAGGCGCTCCAGATAGAGGATGTACAGGCCGCAGTCGGGGTGCTCCGAGCGCAGGGCGGCGAACCGCTCGGCGGCCTCTTCCCAGCGCCGG
>SKOF01000576.1 GCA_007120155.1 Thioalkalivibrio sp.
GGTGCCGCGCGGCGGGGGCGGCTGACGTTTGCGCGGGGGACCGTGGAGACGCCGGCATTCATGCCCGTGGGGACCTACGGCACGGTCAAGGCGATGACGCCGGAGGAGTTGGAGGAGACCGGCGCCGAGATCATTCTGGGCAACACCTTTCATCTCATGCTCCGCCCCGGTACGGAGGTGATAAAGGCCCACGGGGACCTGCATGATTTCATGCACTGGGAGCGCCCGATTCTGACGGATTCCGGGGGGTTTCAGGTATTTTCGCTGGCAGAACTGCGCAAGATCACGGATGAAGGCGTCAAGTTCCGGTCGCCGGTGGACGGCGCGGAGATCCTGCTCACCCCCGAGCGCTCCATGGCGGTGCAGCGGGCCCTGGGCGCGGATATCGTCATGATCTTTGACGAGTGCACCCCGTACCCGGCCACGGAGGAGGAGGCCCGGGCGTCCATGGAGTTGTCGCTGCGCTGGGCCGCCCGCTCCCGGGAGGCCCATGGTGACAGCCCTTCGGCCCTGTTCGGCATCGTCCAGGGGGGCATGTATCCGGGCCTTCGCCGCCGTTCACTGGAGGGACTTCGGGTCGTGGGATTCGACGGCTACGCCATCGGGGGGCTCAGCGTGGGCGAGGGCATGGCCGAGCGGCATCAGGTGCTGGATGCGCTCCTGCCGGAGATGCCCGGCGACCGGCCCCGTTACCTGATGGGGGTCGGCAAGCCCGAGGACCTGGTGGAGGCGGTGCGCCGGGGGGTGGACATGTTCGACTGCGTGATCCCCACGCGCAATGCGCGCAACGGCTTTCTGTACACGCGGGAAGGCGTGATGCGCATCCGCAACAGCCGTTACCGGGACGATACCGGCCCCATCGATCCCGGCTGTACATGCTATGCATGCAGAAACTACTCCCGGGCCTATCTCAAGCACCTGGAAAAGTGCAACGAGATCCTGGGTGCGCGGCTCGCCACCATTCACAATCTGCACTACTACCAGACCCTCATGCGGGAGATGCGCGAGGCCATCGCCGCCGGCAGTCTGGCCGCCTGGGTGGCGGAGTTCCACCGCCTGCGCTCGCAACCGGCGGCGTCTGTGCCATAATACCGGCCTTTGCCTGAGGCGGGCCCGGGCGCGCGGCCCAAAAGCCGGTTCAAATACGTCCCATAGACAGAGGAGTCCAGCACATGAATTTCTTCATCGCGGATGCCGCAGCCCAGAGCGGGCAGGGCCAGGGGGGCCTCGGTATCGATTTTCTGATCATGATCGCGGTGTTTTTCGCGATCATGTACTTCCTCATCATTCGTCCCCAGACCAGGCGGGCCAAGGAACACAAGGCGCTCGTGGAAGGTCTGTCCAAGGGTGACGAGGTGGTCACCGCCGGCGGACTCCTCGGACGGGTGACGGAACTCGACGAGAACTTCATTCGTGTCGAACTTGCCGAAGGCGTGCAGGTCACTGTACAGCGCCAGGCCGTCACCGCCGTGATGCCCAAGGGCACGCTCAAGGGCATCTGACCATTACCTGTTTCTGCCCGTACCCGTTCTGACAGTTCCCCGGACGCCCCATGCTCAATCAGTATCCGCTTTGGAAGTACGTGCTCATCGTCGCCGTTGTGCTGGTGGGCGCCCTGTATGCGTTTCCCAACGTATTCCCCGAGGATCCGGCGGTGCAGATCTCCAATTCCGCCACGGACGAGGTGGACGAGGCGACCCGCCGTCAGGTGGAGGCGGTGCTCGCCGCGCGTGGCCTCACGACCCGGACGGGACTGGAGTACGACGGTCGGCAGGTGCTGCTGCGTTTCGACAGCACGGATGATCAGCTTCAGGCGGCGGATCTGCTGCGAACGGCGCTGGTGGGCACCAACAACGTCGTCGCGCTGAGCCTGGCGCCCGCGACTCCGAACTGGCTGGACGTGGTCAACGCGCGCCCCATGTCCCTGGGGCTGGACCTGCGTGGCGGCGTGCATTTTCTCATGGAAGTGGACATGGACGCGGTCACCACTGCGGCCCATGAGCGTTACGTGGGCGAGTTCCGCACTCTGCTGCGTGACGAGCGTATCCGCTACCTGAGCGTGGAACGGGAGAGCGACGGGGTCAGCGTGCGTTTCCGGGACGCACAGGACCGCGATCAGGCCTACGATTTCCTGCGTCGCGAGTATCGGGGCGACCTGAACTTCAGCACGTCCCAGGTGGGCGAGACGGCGATCCTCTCGGCGACGCTCAGCCAGGAGAACCTGACCGACCAGCGCCGCCTGGCTCTGCAGCAGAACATCACCACCCTGAGGAACCGGGTGGACGAACTGGGTGTCTCCGAACCCATCGTCCAGCAGCAGGGTGAGGACCGCATCGTCGTGCAGCTGCCCGGCGTGCAGGACACGGCCCGGGCCAAGGAGATCCTGGGCGCCACGGCGACCCTCGAATTCCGGCTGGTGGACGAGGACAACGACCCTTACGAGGCCCAGGCCACCGGCCGCACGCCGTCGGGCTCGCGCCTGTACCGGGAACGTGACGGCAGCCCCGTGCTGCTGCGCCGCCAGGTGATGCTCACCGGCGACTACATCACCGACGCCTCCTCGGGTATCGCCCAGGATACCGGAGGGCCGGCCGTATTCATCAACCTGGATGCCCAGGGCGCGCGGATCTTCAGCCGGGTGACCGGCGAGAATATCGGCAGACTCATGGGCACGGTGTTCATCGAGACCAAGACGGAGACCGTCGAGGAAGACGGTGAAATGGTGCGGCGCACCACGCGCACCGAAGAGGTCATCAACGTGGCCCGGATCCAGGATCAGCTGGGTCGTCGCTTCCAGATCACCGGACTCGAAAGTACCCGCGAGGCCCGCAACCTGGCGCTCCTGCTGCGCGCCGGCGCCCTGGCCGCGCCCATGATGATCGTCGAGGAACGGACCGTGGGGCCGAGCCTCGGCCGGGACAACATCGAACGCGGATTCAACTCGGTGGTGATCGGGTTCATCCTGGTGCTCGTGTTCATGGGCCTTTACTACCGGGTCTTCGGCCTGGTGGCCAATCTGGCGCTGGCCCTCAATCTGGTGCTGATCGTGTCGGTATTGTCCATGCTCCAGGCGACGCTGACGCTGCCCGGTATCGCCGGCATCGTGCTCACCGTGGGCATCGCGGTGGATGCCAATGTGCTCATCTTCGAGCGCATACGGGAGGAACTGCGAAACGGCAACTCCCCGCAGGCGGCCATCTCCTCCGGTTACGCCCGTGCCCTTTCCACCATTGTGGACGCCAACATCACCACGCTGATCGCCGCGCTGGTGCTGTTCATGTTCGGTACCGGTCCCATCAAGGGCTTCGCCATCACGCTGTCCATCGGGATCCTGGTGTCCATGTTCACCGCGATCATGGTGACCCGGAGCATCATCAATCTCGTCTATGGCCGCAGACGCCGCCTCCAGGCGCTGGCCATCTGACGCGGAGTACGTTCCATGCTGAATTTTGCGAATGCAAATATCGATTTCATGGGCCGGCGCCGTATCGCGCTGGTCATCTCGGCGATCCTGATCCTCGGCTCCATCCTGCTGCTGGCCACCCGGGGGCTCAACTTCGGCATCGACTTCACCGGCGGTACGGTCATCGAGGTGGGGTATCCGGAGCCGGTGGCCCTGGAGGATGTGCGCGAGCAGCTGGAGGCCGGGGGATACGGCCGGGCGATCGTGCAGTATTTCGGCACCTCCCAGGACATCCTCATCCGCCTTGCGCCGCGGGAGGGTGAGGACACCGCCGAGCTGTCCACCGAGGTGATCCGGGTCCTGGGGGCGGGTCCGGGTACGGACATCGATCTGCGGCGCGTGGAGTTCGTGGGGCCTCAGGTGGGCGAGGAGCTGCGCGAACAGGGCGGACTGGCCATGCTCTATGCCATGTTCGGCATCCTGATCTATGTGGCCCTGCGCTTCGAGTGGCGCTTCTCAGTGGGTTCCGTGCTGGCACTGGTGCACGACGTGTTGATCACCCTGGGGATCTTCTCCCTGATCCAGGCGGAGTTCGACCTGTCGGTGCTGGCGGCCATCCTCGCTGTAATCGGCTATTCGCTCAACGATACCATCGTGGTCTATGACCGAATCCGCGAGAACTTCCGCAAGCTGCGCAAGGAGCATGCGGAAGCCGTGATGAACAAGTCCGTGAACCAGATGCTCTCGCGCACCATCATCACCAGCGGTACCACACTCCTGGTGCTGATGGCGCTGTTCATCCTCGGCGGGGCGGTGATCAACAACTTCGCCCTGGCGCTGATCATCGGCGTCCTGGTGGGCACCTACTCGTCCATCTACATCGCCGCCGCGCTGGCCCTGGTCATGGGCGTGGACCGTACGGTGATGCTGCCGGTGAAAAAGGAGGGGGAGGAGACGGCCCCCGTCGGCGAAGAACGGCCGTAAGGCCGACCAGCCGGGCGGATCAGCTTTCCCGGCGCAGACGCCGGAGTTCTTCCAGGGGGTCGCTCTCGTCCGGGCCGGCTCCCGCTTCCGGGGACATCGTGTGTTCCCCCCGCCGCCTGTTCTGATTCCGGCGCTGGTTGCCATCTTCGACGCTCTGGATGGTGAGCAGGGCCCACGCGGTGGCGGCGATCCAGAGCACAATGCCCAGCCCCACCACGGACCAGCCCACCGAGCCGGAACGCAGCGGCCCCCCGAGGCCCCCGTACACAAGGCTGGCGATCCCCGCCACCCAGAACACGCCGATCGGCGCTGCACAGCAACTCGCGCAGCTATAGCGGCTGACGGCCAGTGGTGGCGCCAGCAGGCTCAGACTCACTCGTGTCATCGGACCCTCCCCCGGGTTTGCCTCGGTGGACGGCTGTTGTCGTTTTGATGGTGCTCAAGGCGCCGTCCGGGCGTGGAAATACCCGGGCGTCGACCCGGGTTGAGCCTTTCTACAATACAAGCCGATGAATGCGCAAGGGCGCAGAACCGATTCAAGGGTCAAGATTCAAGATTCAGGATTTGCTGCCCCTGACACGGTCGGATCAGTGGACACATTAGCCGCGATGTCATTGGGATCAGGTCCCTTTGAACCCTGGATATTGAATATTGAATCGCCGTTACCGCGCTTGCGCCAGGCGTTGCACCATGGCCTTGTAGAGCTTGGGTCCGGCGGCGACCACGTCGCCGCTGGCCAGCGCATCGGCACCGCCCCTGGGGTCGCCCACCAGGCCGCCGGCCTCCTGGACCAGCAATGCCCCGGCGGCCATGTCCCAGACGTTGAGACCGTACTCCCAGAAGCCGTCCAGCCGTCCGGCGGCCACGTAGGCCAGATCCAGGGCGGCCGAGCCCGCCCGGCGCACCCCGGCGGTACCCGGGAGCATGGCCCGCAGACCCTTCAGGTAGGCGTCCAGATCCTGGTCTTCGCGAAACGGGATGCCGGTGCCCAGCAGCGCGCCGTTCAGGTCCTTGAGGCTGGTGACGCGAACGCGCCGGTTGTTCAGCGTGGCGCCGGCACCCCGGGATGCGCAAAACAACTCTTCCTTGACGGGGTCATAGACCACCGCCTGCTCCAGGCGCCCATGGTGGCGCAGGGCAATGGATACGGCGAACTGGGGAAAGTCGTGCAGGAAGTTGGTGGTGCCGTCCAGGGGGTCGATGATCCACTGGTAGTCGCCGCTGCCCTGAGCGCCGCTTTCCTCCGCCAGGATGCCGTGATCCGGGTATGCACGGTGGATCACGCGTATAATCTCCCGCTCGGCCAGGTGATCCACCTCGCTCACGAAGTCGTTGGGCCGCTTGTCCTGCACGGTCAGCGAGTCCAGGCGGCCCATGTGGCGGACAATGACCTGGCCCGCGGCACGCGCGGCCTTGATCGCGATGTTGAGCATCGGCTGCATGGGAGAACCCCGAAACGGATCTGGAAAAGAGCGCCCGACACCGAGGCCAGGGCCCGCGGGCTTTCAAGACCGCGAACGATACACAACCGCACCGTCCCCGTACAAGCTCGGATTCATGAATCTGCTCAAACAGACGAGAATCATCCTGGTCGGCACATCGCATCCGGGAAACATCGGCGCCAGCGCACGTGCCATGAAGACCATGGGCCTTTCGGACCTGCGCCTGGTGAATCCGGTGCGCTACCCCAGCGCCGAGGCGACTGCCATGGCATCCGGGGCCGATGACATGCTGGCGCATGTGCCGGTGTACCGGCAGCTGGATGAGGCGCTGGCCGGCTGCGGGCTGGTGCTCGGCACCAGTGCGCGGCAACGCAGCCTGCGCTGGCCGGAACTGAGCCCGCGCGAAGGGGCCGAAGCCCTGGTGGAAGCGGCGGCCGGCGGCCCGGTGGCGCTGCTCTTCGGGCGTGAACAGAGCGGGCTCAGCAACGAGGAACTGGACCGTTGCAGGGCACTGGTGACCATTCCGGCGGACGAGGCCTACAGTTCCCTGAACCTGGCGGCGGCCGTTCAGGTGCTCAGTTATGAGTTGCGGCTGGCAGCTCTGGCGCGGACGGGTCCGAGATCTCCGGCAGACGATCTGCCGCCAGAGGATCGGCCGGCCACCGCCGATGCGCTCGAAGGGTTCTACGCGCATCTGGAGGAGACACTGATCCGGCTGGATTTCCTGGATCCGGACAATCCCCGACATCTCATGCGGCGGCTTCGCCGCCTGTTCGGCCGGGCCGTGCCGACGGTCAACGAGGTCAATATCCTGCGCGGTATCCTGACCGCGGCCGGGAAGGGGCCGCGCCGGTGACCGGCCTGTCAAGCGCCGGCAGCTTGCGTATAATAACTTAGTATATTACTCGGATATTCATGCCATGAACGGACAAGTCCATGTTTGACCGCATCAGGGAAGACATTCACTGCGTGTTCGACCGCGACCCGGCGGCCCGCAACGCCTTCGAGGTGCTCACCACCTACCCGGGCGTGCACGCGGTGCTCATGCACCGCTTCAGCCACCGCCTTTGGCGCTGGCGCCTGTGCTGGCTGGCGCGCATCTTCTCCAACCTGGGCCGCTGGCTGACAGGGATCGAGATCCATCCGGGGGCGCGCATCGGCCGGCGCTTTTTCATCGATCACGGCATGGGGGTCGTGATCGGGGAGACGGCGGAGATCGGTGAGGATTGCACCCTCTATCACGGCGTGACCCTGGGCGGCACCACCTGGAAACAGGGCAAACGCCACCCCACTCTGGGCAACCGGGTGGTGGTGGGGGCGGGCGCCAAGATCCTCGGACCGCTGCATGTGGGGGACGATGCGCGGGTGGGTTCCAACGCCGTGGTGCTCAAGGACGTGCCGGCGGGCGCCACGGTGGTGGGTATTCCGGGCCGGGTGATCAGCAAGCGCACGGTGGAAGAGGCGCGCCGCGAGGCCATGGCCGAGCGCATGGGTTTCGACGCCTACGGCCTCTCCAAGGAGATGCCCGACCCGGTCGCCAATGCCATCAATCGCATCCTGGACCATTTGCATACCCTGGACCAGCGCGTGGACCAGAACTGCCATGCCTTGAAGGCACTGGGTGCGGATGTGGACGACTCCACCATCCCCGAACTGGAAGCAAGTGACATGGAGGGTCTGGAGGACGAGATGGGCGGCGACGCGGATCATGATGCCCGGGCACGGAAAACCGGCGAGGATAATACTTGATCTTTTTGCTAGGTTATTGTTAAGATTCGAGGGAGTAGGACTTGCGATGCATCGGGCAGAGCGGGTCCAGGCGGACTGATCGAGGAAGGAGGCACCAGCACATGAGACTGACAACCAAGGGCCGCTATGCCGTGACCGCCATGCTGGATCTGGCCATCCATAACGAGAATGGCCCCATCTCCCTGGCGGACATTTCGAGCAGGCAGGGTATCTCACTCTCCTACCTGGAGCAACTGTTTGCGCGCCTGCGCAAGCAGGGCCTGGTGGTCAGTACCCGGGGGCCGGGTGGGGGTTACACCCTCAGCCGGCCCGCCTCCGATACGCCCATTGCGGATGTGATCTCGGCGGTGGACGAGAAGGTGGACACCACCCGTTGCGGAGGCGCGGCGGACTGCCAGAACAACCAGCGTTGCCTGACCCATGATCTGTGGACCGACCTGAGTGACCAGATCCGCCGGTTTCTCACCAACATCACTCTGGCCGACGTTATGGCTCGAAACGGCGTGCAGGAGGTGGCGGCCCGGCAGGAGCGCGGCACCGCGCAGCGTATGGTGATGCGCCGTACGGAAACCAGCCGCGCGGAATGATGTGGCGCGCGGCGCTCCGGGCAACCAGGAATTCAACATCGCGAGGAGTTTGCAGTGACTGATCTGAAGTTACCCATCTATCTGGATTATTCGGCGACGACGCCTGTTGACGAGCGAGTGGCGGAGCAGATGTCGCGTTATCTGACGCGGGATGGGATGTTTGGCAATCCGGCGTCGCGTTCGCATGTCTTTGGCTGGGATGCGGAGAAGGCGGTGGAGCGTGCGCGTGCTCA
>SKOF01000120.1 GCA_007120155.1 Thioalkalivibrio sp.
ACGCCTCACGCCTCACGCCTCACGCCTCACGCCTCACGCCTCACGCCTCACGCCTCACGCCTCCTCGAACGCCATGCGAATGCCGGCGATGTCGATGGTGTCCCCGTCCTTCAGGAGCCGGGCCCGGCCGCCGATGTGCTGGTCGTTGACCCTGGGCGATGCACCGCTGGTGCCACCGTCCACGTCGATGAGCATATAGCCCTGTCCGCGCCGCTGGATGGCGGCCACCTGGATGCCTGGACGGCCGAGGGTGGTGAGCGCCTTGACCAGGTCCAGGGTGCGGCCTTTGTTGGGGCCCGTGAGGATGTGCAGTTTCGCGGGGCTGGGTGCGTCACCCCTGCCGGATCTCCCGGACGCAGTCGCGGGTTCGACGCCCCGTTTCGCGGGCCGTAAGCGCCCGTCCTTGTGCGTATAAACGAGCCGGTAATGATGGATGCCGATCTCGTCGCCCTCGCTGAGGGCGCGTTTCCGGACGGGCCGGTCATTCACCAACGTACCATTGGTGCTGCCCAGATCTTCCACGAGACTGTCGTTGAGCAGCGTGATGATTCGGGCGTGATGGCCGCTGACCGCGTGGTCGTCCAGGTATACATCGTTGTCCGACTTGCGGCCGATGGTGATCGTTTCGCGGGTCAGTGGAATGTCGTACAGGAACTGGTCGTTGAGGTAGACAATGATATGAGCCATCAGTGGGTTCCGTTCGCCTGCCGCGCAACGATCTTCAGGATCCGGTCATACCACGGGGCATCCCGGGCCTGGGGATCCATCACCCGCACCACGACGACCGAGACATTGTCCTTGCCGCCGGCGTTCAGGGCCGCGCCGATCAGTGACGTGGACGCCAGCTCCAGGTCGTGCCCGTGTTCACAGAGGGCAAGGCGAATGGCCTCGTCATCAATCATGTCGTTGAGGCCGTCCGAACACAGCAGATAGAGATCGCCGGGCAGGGCAAGGCCTTCGCGCACGTCCACGGCCACGCTGGGCTCGATGCCCAGCGCACGGGTGACCAGGTTCTTGTTGAGCGCACCGCGTGCCTCTTCCCGATTGTAAAAGCCGTGATCCACCAGGTCCTGAATCAGGGTGTGATCCACGGTGAGCTGCTCCAGGCGTGCCTCCCGGAGGCGATACATGCGCGAGTCTCCCACGTTGGCGATGGTGAGCTGGCTGTCGCGAAATGCAGCCATGACCAGGGTCGTACCCATGCCCCGGTGGCGAGGGTCCTTCCGGGCCGCTTCGTAGATGGCGGTGTTGGCGTGCACGATGGCATTGCGCACCGCACGGGTCTGGGCCGAGTAGCCCAGGCGCTGGTCCAGTTCCCCGGGCTTGATGTCCGGCAGGGTCCGGCGCAACTCGTCAAGCACGTTATCCACGGCGATCTGACTGGCGATCTCGCCGCTGCTGTAGCCCCCCATGCCGTCGGCCACGATCACCACGCCCAGGTCGGGGTCGTCACCGATGGTGTCCTCGTTGTGGGTTCGCACCCGTCCCGGGTTCGTGAGCGATGAAACCTGGATCGAGGCGTGCAGGCCCATCAGTGCCGCTTCCACCGCGGGGCGGTGCAGCGTGGCTGCCTGTCGAGTCCGGCCTCCCACCGCTTCCCGGTCATGTTTCGCCACCCTGGTTGGTCACGTCCACGTGCAGGGTCAGGGTCTGTCCGGGGCGGATGAGGTTGCCGTTGCCCAGGTTGTTCCAGCGCCGGATATCCGCCACGGAGACGCTGAAGCGCCGGCCGATGCTGGACAGGGAATCCCCCCGGCGAACGGAGTAGTTGACCCGCTGGCGGCGGGCGGATACATGCTGCAGGCCCCCGGGGGCCTGCCCCGCGACCGCCGTTTGAACGCCCTGGCCCCGCGGCAGCCAGACGGTAAGCCGCTGACCCGGACGGATCGGGTCTCCGGGCGCCATACCGTTCCAGCGCGCCAGTTCCGGCACGCCGACACCATAGCGGCGTGACAGGGCCCAGAAGGTGTCTCCCGGGTTGACCACGTGTGCGTGGCGCTCGCGGCCAGCGGGCCCGCTGGCCTGTGTATTGCTGCGGCGCTGTTCGGCGCTCAGGCTGTAGCCGGAGGCGGGGCGTGTGGCACTCGGCACGAGCAGGTGCTGGCCTGCACGGATGTTGGTGCCGCGGATGTTGTTGGTCTGCTGCAGCATCGCGACGGTGGTGCGGTACCGGGTGGCGATGTGACTCAGGGTCTCGCCGGACTGGATCCTGTGACGGTGCCAGGCCACCCGATCCTCCGCATCCAGACCCGCGAGGCCTGCCATGAAGGCGTCGGCCCGGTTCGCGGGCAGCAGCAGATAATGGGGGCCTTCCGGATCCGTGGCCCAGCGGTTGAAGCCCGGGTTGAGCTGGTAGATGTCCTCGATATCCAGTTCCGCGAGGCGGGCCGCCACGGCCAGATCCAGCTGCCCGTCCAGTTCGACCCGCTGCAACCAGGGCTCGTCGGGCACGGGCCAGAGTTCCACGTGATAGGCCCAGGGGTTTTCCACCAGCGCCTGGAGTGCCAGCAGCTTGGGCACGTAGTGGCGGGTCTCCCTGGGCAGATCCAGGCTCCAGAAGTCCGTGGGGCGCCCCAGACGCTCGTTTCGCTGGATGGCCCGTGCCACGGTGCCCTGGCCGGCATTGTAGGCCGCCAGTGCCAGCAGCCAGTCGCCGTCGAAGCGTTCGTTGAGCTGCTGCAGGTAGTCCAGGGCAGCCTGGGTGGACGCATGGATGTCGCGACGCCCGTCATACCACCAGTTCTGCTTGAGGCCGAAGTGACGCCCCGTGGAGGGGATGAACTGCCAGATGCCTGCGGCCCGGCCGGGAGAGTAGGCGAACGGCAGGTAGGCGCTCTCCACGATGGGCAGCAGCAACAGCTCCGTGGGCAGTTCGCGGGCCTCGATCTCCTCGAGGATGTAGTACAGCAGGGGTTCCGCCCGGGCCGTCACCCGGTGCAGGAAGTCTTCCCGGCAGAGGTGCCACTGGATATGGGGCTGGATCCGGGGATCATGCCGGTAGTCCGGCATGGCGAACCCACTGCGTACCCGGGCCCAGATATCGTTGCTTGCCGGGTTCTCGCCCACGGGGATGTGGCGGTCGACCCCGGGATCCGGGAAGGGCGCGGTCTCCTCCATGTCCAGAAGCCGCTTCGCGACCGGTCCATCATCATGGGCCGGCGGCGCGTCCGCCACCCGGGCCGATCCGTCGGGCGTGATGCCCGACGGCGAATCGTCTTTTTGAGGGAGGCTGCCGCAACCGCCCACCAGGAACGCGGTTGCGAGCAGCACGGCGGGCCAGGCCATGACAGAGGAGGATTTCATGGGCGTAAAGCATAGCCATCGCACCGTATTGTTAACAAGCCCGAATACGCTGTCTGGTGACCGGATTCAGACAGTTGGCCGATTGCCGCGTCCATCCGATATGCTGTGCCCCCATGGACCCAGCATTTGCCCCACAGGATCGTCTGGCACTTCGCGACTGGTACGCCTCCCCCCCGGGCGAGGCCCTGGCCGATGACCTGTGCGGCTATCTCGAGTCAGTGGTGCCCCAGTTGTTCGGTTACCACGCCCTGCGTATCGGTGATCTGGGGCCGAGCCGAGACCCCCTGGCGGGCAGCCGGATCATCCACCGGGTGCAGCTGGATCTGGTCCTCCCGGCGCAACTGCTGGCCCAGCCGCGCGCCCTGCCCGTCCAGGCGGATACGCTGGACCTGGTGGTGCTCACCCATGTGCTGGAGTTCTGTTCCGATCCCCACGGCGTGTTGCGGGAGGTGGACCGCACCCTGGTACCCGAAGGACATGTCATCATCATCGGTTTCAACCCGATCAGCTTCATGGGCCTGCGCCGCCTGGCGGCCCGGAATCGCGGTTCGGCGCCCTGGCGAGGGCGTTACTACACGGCCTGGCGCGTCAGGGACTGGCTGCAGCTGCTGGGCTACGACGTGCTGGACACCGTATCGGCGGGCTTCCGGCCGCCCCTGCGCCAAGCCGGCCTGTTGCGCCGGTTGCGGGCTATGGAGACACTGGGTGCCCGGTTCTGGCCGATCCTGGGCGGCGCCTTCGTGATCCTTGCACGCAAGCGTGTCGCCACGCTGACGCCCCTGCGACCGCGCTGGAAGCCCCGGCGCCGTATCTCCGCGGGCCTTGCCGGCTCCGGCCTGCGGAGGCAGGGCCGTGGCTGACGCCGGTCGGGTGGAAATCTTCACCGACGGTGCCTGCCGGGGAAATCCCGGTCCCGGGGGCTGGGGGGCGGTGCTGCGCTACAAGGGCAAGGAACGTACCCTCAAGGGCGCGGAGCCCGGGACCACCAATAACCGCATGGAGCTCACCGCCGCCATCATGGCCCTGGAAACGCTGTCGCGTCCCTGCGCGGTGGCACTCACCACCGACTCCCAGTATGTCAAGCAGGGTGTCACCCAGTGGATCCACCAGTGGAAGCGCCGGGGCTGGCGCACTGCGGACCGCAAGCCCGTGAAGAACCAGGATCTCTGGCAGCGCCTGGATGCCGCTGCCGCCCGTCACGACGTGCAATGGTTCTGGGTGCGCGGCCACACCGGCCACCCGGAAAACGAACGGGCCGACCAGCTCGCCAACGAGGCCATCGACGAGATGCTGGCCGGGGTGCGGGCTGACGGGCAGGGGCCTTGACCGCCGGGGACACGACGTGGAATCCCGGCCATCGCCTGTGCGTCCCTCGGGTTTACCCATGCGCCCAATGCGGTTGGCTTCCCATGACCACCCGCCCCGTCTACGCTTGCCACTGACAACTGACAACTGACCAGTACCCCATGAACGACCTGACCGACATGCCAGAGACCGCCCGCCGGCAGGTGGTGCTCGATACGGAGACCACCGGACTCGAACCGTCCCAGGGGCATCGCATCATCGAGATCGGCTGCGTGGAGATGGTGGACCGCCGGCTCACGCGCAGGCATTTCCACCAGTACCTGCAGCCCGACCGGGAGATCGACGAGGGTGCCCTGGCGGTGCACGGCATCAGCAATGAATTCCTGGCGGACAAGCCACGGTTCGGCGACGTGGTGGATCAGTTCCGGACTTCATCCGCGGCGCCGAACTCATCATTCACAACGCTCCCTTCGATGTGGGCTTTCTGGACCATGAGCTTGCGCTGCTCGGTGACGGCCGGGGGCAGACCACCGACTACGCCGGCGTACTGGATTCCCTGGAACTGGCCAGGCGCATGCATCCGGGCCAGCGCAACAGCCTGGACGCATTGTGCAAGCGCTATCAGGTCGATAATTCCGGGCGCGAGCTCCATGGCGCGCTGCTCGATGCGCGCATCCTGGCGGACGTCTATCTCGCCATGACCGGCGGTCAGGAGAGTCTCTCGCTGGGCAGCGATGCCGCGGGCGCCAATGGCGAGCCCGCTGCCGAGTCCCTGCGCCGCCTTCCCGAGGGCCGCCCCAGGCTGCGCGTGATCCGCCCGTCGGAGGCCGAGATGCAGGCCCACGAGGCCCTGCTGGAGAAACTGAACCCGCCATCCCCCTGGTAATCGCTTCAGGGCCCATCCTCACTGACCACTTGCAAAGGAGCCGTGAATGTCCGATTGCGATCCGATCATCGCCGAAAAACAACCCATCGCCGTCAACCTGGAGGCCGGCAAGAAGTATTTCTGGTGCGCCTGCGGGCGGTCCGGCAAACAGCCCTTCTGTGACGGTTCCCACCAGGGCACCGGCTGCGAGCCGGTGCCTTTCGTGGCCGAGAAGTCCGGCGAAGTCTGGTTGTGCCGCTGCAAGCAGACAGGCAATGCCCCATTCTGCGACGGGACGCATAACCGGCTGGCGGATTGAGAGGCGCCGTCGCGTGCGGGCCCCCGGTGGCCGGGTGAACCTCCGACCGGCGGCGCCCGCCATGCGGGAGGCCGCCCGCCGCCGGGTGCATCCATGCCCATGACTGAACCGGCCCGGGAACTCGGGAAACATGAAAGAGCAGATCTACATCGTCGATGTCTTCGCGGAGACGCCCTATGCCGGTAACCCGTTGGCCGTGGTGCTGGGGGCCGATGACCTGTCCGCGGAGATCATGCAGAAGCTGGCCGCAGAGACGAACTATTCCGAATCCACCTTCGTGATGTCGGCGCCGGAGGACGACGGCGGATACCGGGTGCGGGTGTTCACCCCGTCCCGGGAGATTGAATTTACCGGGCATCCGATTCTCGGAACGGCCTGGGTCATTCGCCGGGTCATGGACAAGGGCCTGGATACCGTGCGGCTCAACCTCGCCGTGGGGCAGGTGCCGGTGACCTTCGAGACCGGGCCCGACGGCAGCGAGGCGGCCTGGTTCCGGGCGCCGCCGGTGTCCCTGGGACCGGTATGTTCAGCGGAGCCGATGGCCGCGGCCCTCGGCATATCGCCGGAGGACATCGACCCCCGATCACCGATTCGCCAGTGCGCCGCCGGCACCTCGGCGATGATCGTGCCGGTGCGCAGTCTCGATGTGCTGCGGCGCTGCCGGCTCGACCTGGAGGCCTATGCCCCGCTGGCCAGGCAGGGGTTCCCGCCGCTTGTGTATCTCTTCTGTCATGAAACCCATCACGCGGCGAACGACCTGTGTGCGCGGTTCTTCTTCGATGCCCATGGTGTGCGGGAAGATCCCGCCACGGGAAACGGGGCGGCATTTCTGGGCGCCTACCTGTGGGCGCACCGGATCTTTCCCGGGCCCGATCTGTCCTTGCGCATCGAGCAGGGGTACGAGATCCGACGGCCGTCGCTGGTGCGGCTGCGCGTCCGGGCGGGCGGCGACGCACCGGAGGTGAGCGTCGGCGGCGCCGTGATTCCCGTGGTCAGGGGCGAACTGCTCTGATCCGAAGGCAGGGGCCTGATGACACCGGTAGCACCCATACACACTGAACCTGTTGAGGAGATGACCCGTGGTTGCACGTGATCCGCACCGCTTTGTGAACGAACTCGATGATGCCGCGCTCGAGCGCATCGTCGCGCGCCTCGAGAACCGGGCAAAGGACCAGGTCTTCGCCCGCCTGTTCGACAAGTATGCGGAGCGTCTGGATCTGCCGCCTGCCGCTCAGGTCCTGGAGGTGGGTTGCGGCACGGGCGCCATGATGCGCTTTCTCGCCCGCCGGAGGGATTTTTCGGGCACGGGACTTGGCGTCGATCAGAGCCCGGTGCTGATCGACGCCGCGAAGAAGTATGCACGGGACGAAGCAGTCGCCGATCGTGTGGACTTCCGGGTCGGTGATGCCCACAGCCTGGATCTTCCCGGCGACACGTTCGACGCGGTGATCGCACACACGCTGATCAGTCACGTGACGAACCCCGCCGAAGTGATCGGCGAGATGGCCCGGGTGGTGAAGCCGGGAGGCACCGTGGTCATCTTTGACGGCGATTATTCCTCGTTGACCTACGGCTGTCCCGATCATGATCTCGGTCAGCGGATGGATGCGGCCCTGGCGACGGCGACCTTCAACAATCCGCTGATCATGCGGGATCTTCCACGACTGCTGCCGGAGTTGGGGCTGGTGATCCATGAGGCCTGGGGCGATGCGGTGGTGGAGATCGGCGGCGGCAGTTTCTTCAGATCGTTCGCGGAGACGTATGCGCCGGCCGTCATCAACGCCGGTCTTGTGCCGGCAGAGGTGGTGGAATCCTGGCTGAAGGCCCAGTTGCAGGCCATGGACGAGGGCCGATTCTTCGGGGCGTGCAACTACTATACGTATATGGCTCGCCGTTTCTAGCCGGTTTGCGGATCTCATGGAATGCCCACCACGGGGGAGGATCGAGTCATGGAACAGCGAATGAGCGTGGTGACCCTCGGGGTCAACGATCTCGCCCGATCGAAGGCCTTCTACCAGCAGGCATTGGGCTGGACGATCAGCGCCGATGAAGGTCAGATCGCCTTTTTTCAGCTCAATGGCATGGTACTTGCCCTCTACCCCCGTGATGCGCTCGCCGACGATGCGCAGGTGTCCGGTGAGGGCGCCGGGTTCGCGGGCGTCACACTGGCGTATTGCACCCGGTCCAGGGAGGAAACGGACGAGATCCTGAGGCAGGTGGAACGGGCGGGTGCCCGGATCGTGAAGCCTGCCCGGGAAGTGTTCTGGGGTGGTTACTCCGGCTACTTTGCCGATCCGGACGGCCACCTCTGGGAGGTGGCTCACAATCCGTTCTGGACGCTCGACGAAAAGGGCAATGTCCATCTGGAAGCGCCTTGATCCGACCGCGGGCAGGCATGCGCCGGTCCGAAGGAGCCGGTGGTCATTGCTTGCGGTGAGCGGGCCGGCGGGCCGGTTGAAGCACGGCGCGCGGGGTGTCCGGCAGCCGTGGGCGGGGGATGGGACGCTCACTTCCGTGCAACGGGGTATCATGTGGTTCGCGATCACGGCAGG
>SKOF01000060.1 GCA_007120155.1 Thioalkalivibrio sp.
CAGGACATGCAGGGTGAGTTTCTCAAGGCCGCGGGCTTCCCTGTGCCGGGGGACAAGTCCGATCCGCCACGAAAGGATCCCGAGGATAAGCCGCGGGACCCGGACTAACCGCCATTGACCGGTGTGTGCCGGCAAGGACGTTGTCCCTTTTGGCAAACCCTTGACTCGCCTGTGCAGAACCGCGGGGAAGTCTCTCCCCGGAGTGTCATTGCGCTCGCAGCCACGGGCGATCTCCGGCTTGGGTTCCGGCGCTTCCATGATCTGACCACGCCGGGGCTGTCCCGTCGCGCCTCCATGCCGCCCATGGGCATGGCCTTCCGGCCTATGTGGTCTCTGCGTGCCATATCGTCCGGCTGATGCGCGGTCTTGTCGTATTCCCCCGTTGGATACCTCTCGCCCCGATAACGCCCTGTCGGCGCCCTGGCGTGCCCCGGGAAAAATTGGGGTGCCGACGCTTGACATCCGGTGGGGATTGCCTATATTGTGCACTGCAACATTGCTGCAATGCAGCAATGCATGAGATTCCGACAAACCTGGAGGGTAACCCCATGAAAGAGATCTTTGAAATGATGAACAAGATGGGCGAGAGCGCCATTGACACGTCCCGCCGCCTGGCCGAGATCAACCAGTCCGCCATGGAGAAGCTGATGGCCCAGCAGATGGAGCTGATGGACGCCTGGATGGAAGCCGGCGTGAAGAATCTGGAGCTGATGGGCAAGGCCAAGGGCTACCAGGAAGTGGTGTCCGGTCAGGCCGATGTGGCCCGGGAATACGGCCAGAAGGTCCTGGCGGGCTGCAAGAACGGTTCCGAGCTGCTCAGCGAGGCCCGCGATTCCTCTACCAAGGTCGTGGACGAAGCTGTCAGGAGCGCCGGCGAGAAGGTCAAGCAGGCCACCTCCACCGTCACCAAGCGTGCGGCCTGAAAGGAAGCTGAAAGCCCGAAAGGAGACAAGTCCATGGCAAGACATGTAGCCCTGGTCACCGGCGGGACCGGCGGCATCGGAACAGCCATCTGCCGGGAACTGACCCGGCAGGGCTGCCTGGTGGTCGCCAACCACCTGCCGGAACTGGAGCAGGAGGCCAGGGCCTGGCAGACGCAGCAGCTGGCCGAGGGTGTCGAGGTGGAGATCGAACCCGGGGACGTGTCTTCGTTCGAAGGCGCCCGAGGCATGGTCGAAGCCGTACAGGCACGCATCGGACCGGTGGACATCCTGGTCAACTGCGCCGGTATCACGCAGGACAAGACCTTGCGCAAGATGACCGAACAGCAGTGGCGCGACGTGTTGTCCACCAACCTGGACAGCGTATTCAACGTCACCCGGCACGTGATCGAGGGCATGATCGAGCGCGGTTTCGGCCGCCTGGTGAATATCTCCTCGGTGAACGGCCAGAAGGGCCAGTTCGGCCAGTGCAACTATGCCTCGGCCAAGGCGGGCATCCATGGGTTCACCATGTCGCTGGCCCAGGAAGTCGCCACCAAGGGCGTGACGGTCAATTCCGTCTCACCCGGCTACGTGTCAACGGCCATGACCCTGGCCATGCCGGAAGAGGTGCGTGATGCCATCGTGGCCCAGGTCCCCATGGGCCGCATGGGTACGCCGGAGGAAGTGGCCTATGTGGTCGGTTTCCTCTGTGACGCTCGTGCCGAGTACATCACCGGCGCCAACATCCCCGTCAACGGCGGTCTGTACATGTCCTGATCTGAATTACCTCCCCCCTATTGAGGCCCCGCCAGGGGCCTTTTTTTGTGGTCAATTGTCAGTGGTCCGTTGTCCGTTGTGAAAGAAGCCGTTGACATGCCGGCGGGGCCGGTTAGGCTCCTGACAACTGACAACTGACAACTGACAACTGACAACTGACAACTGACAACTGACAACTGACAACCCATGAAACGGGTCTATTCCGCAAGCGATATCGGTGCTGCCGGATTCATCCAGGGCGTGCTGGAGAACGAGGGCATCCAGGCCCTGGTCAAGCACGGGCTGCTGTCGGGCGCGGCCGGCGAACTGCCGCCCACGGAGTGCTGGCCGGAAGTGTGGGTCATGGAAGACGAGGATGAAACCCGGGCCCGGGAGATCATCGAGGCGGTGACCGCGAGCGGCCCCGAGGACGTCACGGGCTGGACCTGCCCCGGTTGCGGGGAGTCCCTGGAGGCGGCGTTCACCCAGTGCTGGAACTGCGGGCGCGAGAGAAACTGAAGTTGAGACTCTGCGTGCCTTTTTTCCGACTCGCAATCAAAAGGCCATCCCGGAGAGGAACGGGCGCAGGTTGGGGTGAGCATGGCGGACCCCTACGGGTGTCCGCGGACAGCCCGTAGGGGTTTCGGGCTTCGCTTCTCCCTGACCGGTGCCTTTCCCGGAACGGCCCGCACGCGTTTTCGCCGCTACGCCCTGACCTTGCCCTCGAGGCGCACGATCTCCCCGCTGGTGCGGCCGGCGTCGGGCCCCAGGAAATAGAGGTAGGGCGCAGTCACCTCTTCGGGGGCCGGGTTGTTGTGCGGATTTTCGCCCGGATAGTGCTGGGTGCGCATGCGTGTGCGCAGCGGTCCCGTATCCACGCCGTTGACGCGCAGGAAACGCTCGCCGGAATACTCCGCGGCCAGTATCTTCAGCATGGACTCCTGTCCGGCCTTGGCCACCCCGAATGCACCCCAGTAGGCGCGCGAGCAGGCATGGGCCGAGAACACGACGGCCGGGTCCGCTGCCGATTCCAGCAAGGGCAGCACGGCACGGGTCAGCAGGAACGGGGCGTGCAGATTGACGGTGATCACCCGGGCCCACAGCTCCACATCGTACAGCTTGAGCGGCGTCAGCCCGCCGATCCAGCCGGCGTTGTGAACCAGCCCGTCCAGGCGTCCCATCTGCTCCTGCACGTTCCCCGCCAGATCCTCGTAGTCCTTGGCGGTGGCCCCTTCCAGGTTCAGGGGGTAGATGCCCGGCTGCCGGCCGCCTGCCTGTTCGATCTCGTCATACACCGATTCCAGGGCGCGGATCTCCTTGTCGAGAAGGATCACCGAGGCCCCCAGACGCGCGCAGGCAAGGGACAGGGCGCGACCCAGACCGGCACCGGCGCCGGTGATGAGGATCACGCGTTCCGCGAGCAGGTCCGGGGGCGGCTCGTAGGTCAGCAGTTGTTCGGGGGTCATGGGTTCGGCGTGAGGTGTCAGGGATCAGGCGTCAGTGGTTCGGGCAATGGCCCGGGCGCATTGTACGCCATTCATGACCGCGCCTTCGAGCGTGGCGGGCAGGCCGTTGCGCACATGATCGCCCGCAAGCAGGAGTCCCGGCACGGGGGTGTGCATGGCGGGACGGTGTTCCTCACAGCCGGCGGCGGCACGGAAGGTGGCACGTTTCTCACGCACGACCCAGTGATCCCCGGGTGGCGGCCAGTCCGGATAGAGCAGGCCCAGTTCCGCGGTGACCTGCCGGGCCAGCGCATCGTTGTCCAGTTCCATGTGGGGGCCGGGGCCGGAGATCACCACCGCCATGATGCCCGGATGCCCCGAGTGCCGGCGATCGAAGATCCACTGGGTGTTCAGGTCCAGCACGCCCACCATGGGCATGGGCAGATGCACCTCCGGCGGATACTGCAGATAGACCGTGCAAATGGGTTCCTGCCCCAGGTGTTCGAGTCCGCGCACCACGGTACGCATGCCCGCCAGCGGCGTGCACAGGGCCGCACTCACGGCGGGCGGCGTCGCCAGCACGACGTGGCGGGCGTCCAGGGTGAGATCGCGCATCCGGACACGCAGGACGCCGTCCATCGGTTCGAGCCCGGTGACGCGCCGCCCGGTCAGCAGGCGTCCGCCGCGGGCCTCCAGATAGCGCCGCGCCGGCTCGGCCAGCACCCGGTCCATGTCCACCCGGGGGATCAGCAGGTCGGAATTGCGCCGGTGGCCGGTGAATGCCTGGCCGAGTACCCGGCAGAAGAGTTGCGCGGAGGCCTCCTCCACGGGGGTATTGAGGGCCGCGAGGCACAGGGGGGCCCACAGGCCGCGCACGAGATGCTCCGGCTGACGGCAGCGTTGCAGCAGGGCGCCGACGGTGATGTCGTCGTTTTCGCTCCGGCGAAGCATGCGTCGGATGCCGGGCAGGGCGCACAGGGTTTCCAGCACGCCGGCACCCCGTGCCGTGAGCAGTCCCGCCAGCAGGTGCAGGGGTGCCGGCAGGTAGAGGGTCGACAGTGACAGGCCGCGCCGCTCCGGCGCGCGCATGGTCAGGTCCAGAGGCAGGCGAAGCAGCACATCCGCCTCGGCCACCTCCAGCGTCCGTAGCAGTGACAGGACATGCTCGTAGGCGCCCAGCAGGATGTGCTGCCCGTTGTCCAGCGTGTGTTCGCCCAATATCACGCTGCGCGCCCGTCCGCCGGCCTGGGGCGCGGACTCCAGCACAGTCACTTCCCGGCCCGATGCGGCCAGTTCCACCGCTGCCGCCAGCCCTGACCAGCCGGCGCCGATCACCACCGTGTCGACGGCTCTCATGGGTGCTCGCGACGGCTTTGACGCCGCTTCTCCCGCCGGGCCGTGCGCCAGGCGATCCAGAGTTTGCGCATGGGTGTGAGCCGGATGCGCCGTTCCAGCACCCGGAAACCGTCCGCCTCGATCTCGTCCAGCAGCGTCCGGTAGATGGCGGCCATGATGATGCCGCTTCTCTGGGCATGACGGTCCACCTCAGGGAGCCGTTGGAACGCGCGGTCGTAGTATTCGTGCGCACGCCGTGCCTGAAAGTCGAACAGGGACTTCAGCCGGTCGGAGGCCTGGGGGAGCGTGAGTTCCCCGGGTTCCACGCCGAAGCGGTTCAGTTCCTCCATGGGGATATAAACCCGCCCGCGCATGGCGTCCTCGCGCACGTCCCGCAGGATATTGGTGAGTTGCAGGGCCATGCCCAGATCGTGGGCGTAACGGGTTGTCCGGCGATCCTCGTAGCCGAAGATCTCCGCGGCCATCAGCCCGACCACCGAGGCGACCCGGTAGCAGTACAGCGAGAGTTCCGTGAACGTGGGGTATGCGTCGTAGTCCAGATCCATCTGCATGCCGTCGATGATCTCCCGGAAATGCTCCTGGGGGAGATTGTAGCGCTCGATGGCCGGAAGCAGCGCCCGGCCCACGGGGTGGGTCGGGGTGCCCGCGAACAGACGATCGATCTCCTCGCGCCACCAGTCCAGTTTCCTGCGCGCCACGTCCGGTTCACGCATCTCGTCCACCACGTCGTCCACTTCCCGGCAGAAGGCGTACAGGGCGGTGATGGCCTGTCGTTGTTCCCCGGGCAGGAACAGGAAGCTGTAATAGAAACTGGAACCGCTGCGCGCGGCCTTCTCCTGGCAGTACTGTTCCGGGGTCACGGCGGTGTCTCGCTGGCCATGGCGGCTGTTCCTGCGGGAAACAGGGCGCCCCTGAGAATGGCCGCGTAATCGCGCAGACGCAACCGGGGCCGCGAGAACACATCCGCCTGCTGACATTTCAGGCGCCACAATACCCGCGCCCCGGCAACGGTGATCAGGCGGATCTCCAGCCCGAAACGTCCTCCCAGCGCCGAGCCAAGGGGCGCACCCGAGCGCAGCAAGCGGTCCGCCCGTGCGTACTGGAAGCGCATCAGCGCCTGCATGGGCGGGTCGCTGATACCCTGTTCGATATGGGCCTCGGTGACACCGAAACGGGCCATCTCGTCCATGGGCAGGTAGATGCGTCCCATCTCGTGGAAATCCTGTGACAGATCCTGGTAGAAATTGATCAACTGCAGGGCCGAGCAGATGGCATCGGACCACGCCAGCGAGCGCGCATCCGTATGACCGGCCACGTGGAGCAGCAACCGACCCACGGGGTTGGCCGAGCGACGGCAGTATTGCATCACGTCGCCGAAGTCCTGATAACGTGTCCGGGTCACATCCTGGCGAAAGGCGTCCAGCAGGTCCAGAAACAGGGACACGGGCAGGCGATGGGCTCGGATGGCATGGGCCAGTGCCACGAAGCCCGCGTCATCGCAGGGATCGCCGTCAGCGGCCGCATGCAGGCGGCGTTCAAGGGCATCCAGTTCGTTCAGGCGCTGCCCGGCGACCATGCGGCCCTCGTCGGCCAGATCGTCGGCCCGGCGGGCGAACACGTAGATGGCCGCCACGGGGCCGCGCATGTGTGCCGGCAGCAGGCGGGATGCGACGGGGAAGTTCTCATAGTGGGCCCGGGCCTGGCGTGTACACTGGGCATAGGCCCGGCGAGTGTCCGGGTCAGGCCGGGCGAACATACGCATGCGGCAGCCCGCGCCGTGGCGTGACGGGAGGTGAGCGATGAGACCGGGTTTGATCCGACATGGCTGGCGAGTCTATCACAGGGATTCCGCGGAACCGGGGTCCGCGGCCCCCGGACCCGCCGGGAGATGACGCATGGATGATCTGGAAATCTACCGAGACACGCTGATCTATCTGGTCCTGCTGCTGGTGGTCTTCCTGGCCACGGTGGTGCCCGCTCTGATTTCCCTGCGGCGCATGCGCGCCCGCGGCCGGCAGATGCGCAAGGCGGGCGGACGTCACGGCTTCGAACCCTGGCCCGGCAAGGAGGCGGTGCTCATGCGCGAACTGGAACGCCTGGGGGTGGTGGAGTCCCCGGGCGCGGCGGGCATCTTTCATCCCCTCTACCGGGAGGAGACGCGCCACCGTTCGTGGCTGTTCGACCTGCTGACGGGGCAGTCCGGGTGGCGACGTTATCTGCTGCGTGACCGGGCGGCCGGCTCCACCCGGACCGTGGTGCTCATACAGAGCGAGACGATGGATTGTCCCTACCTGATGGTCGAGCCGGAGAATCCCCGCACCCGGGCCCTGGGGCGCCTGGCCGACAGCATCGAGACCATGCACGGACTCGAACCCCTGGAACTGCCCGCCGGTGTGCGCCCGGTGCCCGGCATTCGCATCCGCACCCAGGCGGGCCGTCAGGCCGAGGCCCTGCGGGTGGTCATGGAGTCGGGCCTGCTGGAGACCCTGCGCCGGGAAAAGGATCTGGCCGTCAGGGCCCACGGGAACACCATGGCGCTGGTGCGGCCCCTGAGCCCGACGGAGCCCCGGGAGGTGGGCGCACTGCTCACAACCGCGGAAACAGTGATCTCCTCACTGGAGAATGCCGCGCGGCCCGGCGAATCTCACGCCGATTCATGAGCGTCGGATAAGCGGATGGTCTTGTGCGGACGTTCACTCGGGCGGATGGCGCCGGCCTTGCGTCCGTCCCGTATCGGATTGCGGGTCGCGCACATCGGCGCCGTGATTGCATTGTTCCTGCTGTCCCCGGGGCTTGTACCGGTCAGCGCGGAAGAACGCTTCACGTTCCCGGACACGGGTCTGGTGGCGGATCATCGACTGGGCCTGATCTGGATGCGTTGCAGCGCCGGTCAGCGGCCGGCCGGCGACGGGTGTGCGGGAGAAGCGGATCGCCTGACCTGGACCGAGGCCCTCGCACGCATCGACGCCCTTGCAACCCCCGGCTGCCCGTGGCGTATTCCCGAGTTTCATGAGCTGCGCGCGCTCCTGCAGCCCGGCGGCGGGGAGCAGGCCCTGGACCAACACGCCTTCCCGGACACCCCGGACGGCTGGTTCTGGACCCGGGTGCGTGCCGGCGGTCATTCCCAGTACGACTGTTTCGTGGATTTCGCGGGTGAGGGCCGGACGCGCTGCAACATGGGCGGACGATTCCACCTGCGCCCGGTCATGACACCGGTTGACGGCGCGGGATCCTGCGCCGTCCGGTAACCGGCAGGGTCAGTCCGCCTTGCCGTCCTGCGGCACGTCCTCGGTTTCCAGAGGCATGCGCGGTGCCTGTTCCAGGGGGGTCGGCTCCTCCATCTGCTTTCTGGCCTGAATGCCCAGCTCGGAGAAGCGCCGCGCTCCGGGCATGACGTTGCGTTCCAGGGAGCCGACCGCCTTGTTGTAATGGTCCACACTGGTGCCCAGGGTCTTGCCCAGTCTTGCAAGATGTTCCGTGAACACCGCCAGGCGCTTGTAGAGTTCCTCGCCCAGTTCGCGGATCTTCTCCGCGTTCTCCGCCACCGCCTGCTGGCGCCAGCCGTAGGCCACGGCACGCAGCAGGGCCACCAGACTGCTGGGGGTCGCCAGGATCACACGATTGGACAGCGCATCCTCCAGCAGGGCGGGATCGTGTTCCAGCGCGGCCGACAGGAACTGATCGCCGGGGATGAACAGGATGACGAAGTCCGGTGACTCTTTGAACTGTGTCCAGTAGGCCTTGCTGGAGAGTTCGCGCATGCGCTCGCGCACCTTGCGGGCATGGGTCTTGAGGTGCTGTTCCCGCGTCCGGTCGTCCGGCGCATCCGCCGCCGCGAGGTAGGCGTCCAGGGGTGTCTTGGCATCCACCACCAGTTCCCGGGCATCGGGCAGGCGCACGATCATATCCGGTCGCATGGCGCCGTCCTCGGTGGCCCGGTGGGTCTGCTCCTGGAAGTCGCAGTGCTCCACCATGCCCGCCAGTTCCGCCAGGCGCTTCAGGGTCATCTCCCCCCACTGTCCACGCACCGTGGGACGGGAGAGGGCGCGCACCAGGTTGTGCGTTTCCGACTGCAGCCGCTGCTGACCCTCGGCCATGAGCTTCAGGTGCTGGCTCAGCGAACCGAATGCCGCCTCCCGGGCCTGTTCCATGGCCCGGATCTGGGCCTCGGTCTTTTCCAGCGTTTCACGGATGGGCTTGACCAGGCCCTCGATGGCCTTCTCCTTCTGGGTGAGTTCGGCGCTGGCCTGCACCTGTACGCCCTTCAGGTGTTCGTTGGCGAGCCGCAGGAACTCCTCGCTGTTGTGGCGCAGCGCCTGGCCCGCCAGCGTGGAGAAACTGTCTCCCATCTGCTTCCGGTATTCCTCGAAGGCCGCGGTCCGTTCCTCGGCGCGGCGCCTCTCCGCCGCCAGTTCCGATTCCAGTACCGCCATCCGGCCCTGGGTACGCAGGTGCGCAATGAAGAAGCCCAGGACGAGCCCTGCGGCGAAGCAGACGACGGCGGTGATGAGGAGTGTGGTGTCCAAGTCGGGGCCTATTGGGGCGATTCAATGGTCGTGATTCAAGATTCAATATTCAAGATTCAAAGGGGAGCCGGTAGCTTCGACTTGGCGGGATGGCAAACGAAGCCATCGCCTTTCCTTTGAATCTTGAATATTGAATCTTGAATTTTGTTATCAATTCACGTGTTCTCCACCCGTCGCACCGGCTCCAGGGTGCCGAGGATCCAGTCCAGAATCTCGCGAGGTTCGTGGATCATGCCGTCGGCACCCCATTGATCCGGGTGCTGCGTCCCGTCGATGTAGCCGTACAGGGCAATGAGTGTGGACATGCCGGCGGCGTGTCCGGCCTGGATGTCACGCTCGGCATCTCCCACATAGAGGCACTCGGCGGGTCGGCAGCCGGCCAGTTCGCAGGCGTGCAGCATGGGGGCGGGATGGGGCTTGCGTTCCGCGATGGTGTCTCCGCTCACGATGCACGCGGCCCGCTGGGCCAGCCCCAGGGATTCCATCAGCGGATCGGTCAGAAACGCGGGCTTGTTGGTCACCACGCCCCACTTGAGGCCACGGGATTCCAGCCACGCCAGCAGACTCTCCATGCCCGGGAACAGGGTCGTGTCCAGAAAGAGATTCTCGGCATAAATCTCCAGGAAGCGCGCCCGCAACTGCTCGAACCGTTCCCCCTCGGCCTCCGGGAAGGCGAGCCTCACCAGGGCGGTGGAGCCGTGCGAGACATGGTCCCGTACCGCCTCGAAGGGCATGGGCTCGAGGCCGTGTTCCCTGGAGAGCAGGGCCTGCGCCGCATACAGGTCCGGGGCAGTGTCGGCGAGTGTGCCGTCCAGATCGAACAGCACCGTCCGGCAGGGGATCTCCAGGGCGGCCCTCACGCGTCCCTCGTGGTGTGCATCAGGTAATTCACCTGCACGTCGTCCACCAGCCGATACTCACCGGTGAGCGGATTGTAGCCGAGGCCCCCGATGTGACGGATCTCCAGTCCGGCGGCGCGTGCCCAGGCGGTCAGTTCCGAGGGCCGGATGAAGCGGGCGTACTCATGCGTGCCCCGGGGCAGCAGGCGAAGCAGGTACTCCGCCCCCACGATGGCGAACAGGAACGATTTCGGGTTGCGGTTGATGGTGGAGAAGAACACGTGACCCCCCGGCCGCACCAAGCGCGCGCAGGCGTCGACCACGGAGGCGGGATCCGGTACGTGCTCCAGCATCTCCATGCATGTCACCACGTCGAAGGCGCCGGGCATTCCGTCGGCCAGTTCCTCCACCGGGACCTGACGGTAGTCCACCTCAAGCCCCGATTCATGCAGATGCATGCGCGCAACCTCCAGGGGTGCCGCCGCCATGTCGATGCCGGTGACCTGCGCGCCGCGCCGGGCCATGGACTCGGCCAGGATGCCGCCGCCGCAGCCCACGTCCAGCACCCGGGCATCAGCCAGGGGCATCCGCCGTTCCACGTAGTCCAGGCGCAGGGGATTGATCTCGTGCAGCGGCCGGAACTCGCCCTGGGGATCCCACCAGCGATGGGCCAGGTCGTCGAACTTGGCCACCTCGCGAGGATCCATGTTGGGGCTGGAGGCGTCTGACATGTGAAGCATCTCTGACAGCGTGTGGAGTTATGTTACAACACGAACCGAAGGGATGATTCAAAATTCAAAATTCAAAGTTCAAAATTCAAGGGAACAGCGGTTTGCCTCTTGAATCTTGAATCGCCTTCATGCCTTTCCCATGAGGCGTTGCTGCCACAGCGTCGCCTTGTCCTGGATCGCTTCCAGATCCAGGGTGGTGAGCCGGCGGTCCCGGAGCAGCGCCTTGCCGGCCACCCACACGTGAGTGACGTGCTCGCGGCCGCTGGCGTAAACGAGTTGCGACAGTGGGTGGTACAGGGGGCGGCTCTCCAGACAATCCATATCCACGGCCACCACGTCGGCCGCCTTGCCGGGCACCAGGGAGCCGATCTCGTCCGCCAGCCCCAGGGCCAGGGCGCCGTTGAGGGTGGCCATGCGCAGCGCCGTGGCGACCGGCAGGGCAGAGGCATCACCGGCCACGCCCTTGGCAAGAAGGGCGGCGGTGCGCATCTCGCCGAGCAGATTCAGGTCGTTGTTGCTGGCCGCCCCGTCGGTGCCGAGACACACGTTCACGCCGGCATTCAAGAGCTTCTGTACCGGGCAGAATCCGCTGGCAAGCTTCAGGTTGGATTCGGGACAGTGCAGCACGTGGGCGCCTGCCCGGGCCAGGTGCGCAATCTCCGCGTCATTGAGCTGGGTCATGTGCACCGCGAGCAGGTTCGGCCCGACGAGCCCCATCTGCGCAAGACGCTCCAGGGGGCGCACGCCGAAGCGGGCCATGGATTCCGCCACCTCGTGGGCGGTTTCGTGGACATGCATGTGCACCGGCAGATCCAGCTCGTTGGCCAGGGTGCGGATGCGCTGAAGCGGCTCGTCGGAGACCGTGTAGGGGGCGTGGGGGGCGAAACAGAACGACAGCAGCGCCTCGTCCTTGTGCTCGTCGTAGATCGCCAGGCCCTTGGCGATGTACTCATCGGCCCGGGACGCCCAGGCGGTGGGAAAGTCGATGACGATGAGTCCCAGGGCCGCGCGCATGCCGGCCCGGGCCGCCGCGTGGGCGGTGATCTCCGGGAAGAAGTACATGTCGTTGAAGCAGGTGACACCGCCGCGCAGCATCTCGGCCATGGCCAGCTGCGTGCCGTCCTCCACGAACTCCGCCCCCACCCAGCGGTCCTCGTGGGGCCAGATGTGGCCCTGAAGCCATTCCATCAGCGGCAGGTCGTCGGCGACTCCCCGCATCAGGCTCATGGCCGCATGTGTGTGGCTGTTCACCAGTCCCGGAATAAGGGCATGGGTGGTGAGTTCATGCACGGCGTCGGCCCGGTAGCGCTCTTCGGCGTCCCGGATGGGCAACAGGTCCACGATGCGTCCGTCGCGAACGGCCAGCGCGTGGTCCTCCAGCACCACGTCCTCGGGCTCCACCGGAACGATCCAGCGGGCCTTGATCAGGGTGTCGACCATTTCCATGGCGATGAACGATACAGGGGGCGGGTTGGCGCGACAATCTCCATGGAAACATGACGCCGGGCAGGGCTCCGGGGTCATGCAGGTGGCCGCTCGGGCGGCTTCCGGGTACCGCCCGGCGGGTCACCGGGCCCCGGGAGCAGTCCGGCGGAAGGCGTTTTTCGGGATATTTTCTATAGTTATGAGGTATGCCACAGGTCCGGACCAGGGACGGGCTGACAGCTTGGGCCATGCCCGAACCAATGGGGAAAGGCCGTGTGACCGCAAGGTTGTCTCATATCCTCGAGGCCTGCCGTGCCCTGTTTCACGGGCATCCGGACGCGGTGTACCTGATGGACACGCAGGGGCACTACGTGCAGGTCAATGAACAGGCCTGCCGGATCCTGGGACTGCCGCGCACGGAACTGATCGGACGTCACTACGGCGAGTTCATCGCGGCCGCGGAGCACGAACGCCTCGACGCCATCTTTGAGGAGGTCCTTCGTGGTCATCCCAGGGCCTTCGAGCACACGTGTGCGGCACAGGACGGCACCCGCATGCACTTCACCGTCAACGCCATGCCGCTGCTTGTGGACGGGGAGGTGGGGGGCGTCTATGCCATCACCCAGGATGTGACGGCGCATCGGCGCATGGAGGAGGCATTGCGCGACAGCGAGATGCTGCTTCGCGCCGCCAGTCACAGCGCACGCCTCGGCGGCTGGCTTGCGGATCTGGCAGCAGACCGGATGCGCTGGTCCGATGAAGTCTGCGCGATTCATGACATGCCGGTGGAGACCGCGCTGACCGTGACGGAAGGGATGAACTTCTACGCGCCTGAATCCATCGACCGGTTTCGGGAAGTCTTTCAGGCCTGCGTGTCCCGCGGCACCCCCTTCGACGAGGAACTGGAGGTCATCTCCGCCCGCGGCCGGCGCGTCTGGGTGCGCACGATCGGCGAGGCGGTGCGCGATCCGGAGGGAACGATCATCCAGGTGCGTGGCGCCATCCAGGACATCTCCAAGCGCAAGGGTACCGAGGCGAAACTGAAGCATCTGGAGTCACGCCTGAGCGGAGCCATGGAGGCGATGAGCGACGCCTTTTTCACGGTGGACCGGGATTACCGTTATACCTACGTCAACCGGGAAGCCGAACGCCTCCTGGGCCGCAATCGCGAAGAGATGATCGGGAGGCTGGTCTGGGACGAGTTTCCCGACCTGTCGGGCACCGTCACGGAGATATCGTTTCGCCGCGCCATGGAGGAAGGATGCACCGTTCACTATGAGTTCCGGTACGAACCCCTGGGGAAGTGGATGGAGGTGCATGTGTACCCGGCACCCGAGGGGCTGGCGGTCTATTTCTGTGACATCGATGAACGCAAGCGCACCGAGGAGGAAATCCAGTCTCTCGCCTTCTACGATTCCCTGACCGGCCTGCCCAACCGGCGGCTGCTCATGGACAGGCTGCAACAGTCCCTGGCGGCCAGCCAACGCCTCGGCCTGCTGGGTACAGTGCTGTTTCTCGATCTGGACAATTTCAAGACACTCAATGACACCCTTGGCCATTCGGAAGGTGATGCCCTGCTGCGCCGCGTCGCAGAACGGCTCTCCGCCTGCGTGCGGGCCACCGACACCGTGGCCCGGTTCGGGGGTGATGAGTACGTCGTGGTCCTGGGAAACCTGGGCGCGGATGCCGAGGAGGCCATGGCCCAGGCGGAAGTCATGGCGAAGAAGATACTCGCGGCGCTTCATCAGCCGCCCGGTGAGCCGGGACGGCAGGGTCAGATCACGTGCAGCATCGGAATCACCCTGTTCGGCATGCCGGGCGACACCGTGGAGAGGATCATCAGGCAGGGGGATCTGGCCATGTATCAGGCCAAGGCGTCCGGGCGCAACACTTACCGCCGTTTCGACCCGAGCACGCAGTCCACCGTACACCTCCGGGTGCAAATGGAGGAAGAGCTGCGCCGGGCCGTGGAAGAAGGGGAGTTCATTCCCTACTATCAACCTCAGTTCGATATCGCGGGGAAGCTCTCGGGAGCCGAAGCCCTCGCCCGCTGGAGTCATCCACAGCGGGGTATCCTCGGCCCATCGGACTTCATTCACCTGGCCGAGGAGTCAGGGCTGATCTTCAGGTTGGGTCCCCTGCTGCTCGAATGCGTCTGCCGTCACGTGGCCGGATGGGCGGCGCACCCGCAGGGACCGGGATTCCGGGTGGCCGTGAATATCAGCGCGCGGCAGTTTCACCATCCCGATTTCGTCCATCAGGTCCTTTCCGTCATCGAAAGGACGGGGGCCGACCCGCGGCAGCTGCGACTGGAACTCACCGAGAGCGCCCTGCTGCCGAACATGGACGACACGATCTCGAAGATGAAGGCGCTGACATCCTGTGGAATCGGTTTTGCATTGGATGACTTCGGCACGGGGTACTCGTCGCTGTACTACCTGAAGCACCTGCCCCTGGACCAGGTCAAGATCGATCGGCGTTTCGTGCGCGGCGTGCTGGACGACTCAAGCGACGCGGCCATCGTGCGGGCAATTATCGTGCTTGCGCAGAATCTCGGTCTCGATGTCATCGCCGAGGGAGTGGAAAGCACCCCCGTGCGGGATTTCCTCGTCAAACAGGGCTGCCTGATGTTCCAGGGGTTCCTTCACGGCCATCCGATTCCCCGGGAACAATTCGAGAAGTTCTTCCTTTCCACTCCCGCGTCAGGACACAGGGACATCGGGGGCTGTGGCTGATCGGTGCCCGCCGGGGGGCGCGGAGGCACATGCGGTCAGATCAGCCAGCCCAGCACCAGGGACAGGGTGACGATACTCAGCAGATTGCCGATAAACACGATGGAGGCAACCCGCCGGGGTTCCTGCTGGTACTTTTCCGCCACCATGTAGTTCAGGACGGCAGGCGGCAGCGCTGCAAAGACAAACAGATAGGCCAGCTGCTGGGACGTCAGGTCCAGGAACGGCGAGACCACGGCCGCGACCAGCAGACCGCTCGCCGGGGTCAGCACCGCGCCCCAGAGCCCGAGGCGCCAGTCCGAGAAGTCCGCGCCCACCATCCTCACCCCGAGGGTGAAAAGCATCAGCGGAATGGCGATCTGTCCGACCATGTCGATGGGCACGGCCAGAACGTGGGGAACGACCAGGCCGCTCAGGCTGACGATGATACCGGCGATGCTGGCCGCGATGATCGGTATGCGCAACAGATCCCAAAGGCGCAACTTGTGGTCCATCATGTAGATGCCGACACTGAAATGCAGCGTGTTCTCCACGAGAAAGAGCACGATGGCCGCCGGCAGGGCCGCCTCACCGAAGGCGAGGAGCAGGATGGGGATGCCCATGTTTCCGCTGTTGGTAAACATCACGGGGGGCACAAAGGTCTTCCACTGGACCTTGAGCAGGCGTACGAACGGCAGCACCACGATGCCCGAGCCCAGCACCACCAGCGTGCCCCCCAGGATCAGCAGCGAGTAGTCGGCGAGCTGGAAGCCCTGGGCCGACAGGGCACTGAAGATCAGGGCAGGGGTGAACACGTCCATGTTCAGGCGGTTGGCCGTATCGATGTCGGTGGGATGACGCCGGCCATAGAAATAGCCCAGGCCCACGACCAGGAATACGGGCAGGACGATCTGGATGACTGGAAGCGGATTCATCTGGTTGATACCGGGCGCAGCATCCCGTCCCCGGTTCGATCGGGTGGGCCGGATGGAGCAGTGCGATTAACCCAAGGAAAGGGAAGTTGTGTCCCGATTCCGTGTGAGGCCTCTTCTTAACACACTCGCGACGGGCTTGGACAGCCGGCGCCGCCTGTTCTCCGGGTCAGCCGCCGCTTTACTGCGTGTCGGGAAGGGAGTTTGCCGGGGCCGGCCTATCCGGTGGATGACCGCAGGCGCTCCACCCACATGGCCGTGGCCCCGGCCACCCCTGCCGGCATGGCCACGAAATTCAGCACCGGGACCAGGGTGAGGATCAGCATGGCGCTGCCGAATCCCAGCGCCAGCGCCGACCGCTGCGCCAGCAGCCGGCGCGCATCGCGGAATCCAAGGCCGTGGTTGCCCATGGGTGCATCGGCATACTCCAGTGCCAGCATCCACGCCCCGAAGGCGAGCCATATCAACGGCGCCAGCAGCTGTACGCCCGGAATGAGGAACAGGAGCAGCAGGGGCAGCGCGCGCACGCCGATATACACCAGCTTGCGCAGTTCGTTCACGATGGCCGTCAAAGCCTCCCGCGCCCACGACAATCCGCTCTCCGGCGCGATTCCGGAAAGCTGCGCCTCCAGGCGGGCCGCCAGCAGACCATTGAACGGCGCACCCGCCAGGTTCGCCAGCAGGGTGAAGCCGAAGAAGAACACGGCAAGGACAGCGAGCACGAACAGGGGCCAGATCAGCCATCCGAGCCACGCGAGCCATGCGGGCAAAAGCGCCTCCAGGGTCGTGTTCAGGTATACGGCGGCCAGGACGATCGCGCCCGCGAAGATGATCGTATTGAGCAGAAAAGGGACCACCACCAGCGGCCGGATGCCCCTGCGCCGGATCAGGCCCAGACCTCGAAAGGGATAGGAAAAGCCGGTCAGGTAGTCGTCAATCATGTTCTGGTGTCTTGTCCCGTGAATATCCCGCACAGCCAAGCCCGCAGGGACCCCCGCAAGAGCGCCAACGCCCCGCCACAGCGCGCAGATCGGCGGCCGCAGCAGGAGGGTGGCGAGATATGCGGGCTAGAATAGCCGGGGGCATTCGGAGTGATGAGGTCATGTTGCGTTTGCTTTTGAGCATTGCACTCATGATGGGCGGGGCGTACGGGATCCTGGTGGGTCTGGTGTACCTGGGTCAGGAGCGGCTCATGTACATGCCCACATCGACGCTGGTGACCACGCCCGGGCAGCACGGCATGGATTACGAAGACGTGCATATGACTGCCCGGGACGGGGTGCGCCTGCATGGCTGGTACATCCCGGCACCGGACCCGCGCGGCGTGCTGCTGTTCTTCCATGGCAATGCCGGCAATATTTCCCACCGCATGGAGTCGATTCGCATCTTCCGTGACCTGGGCCTGTCTGTCTTCATCATCGACTACCGGGGATACGGCGAGAGCGAGGGGCGTCCCGGGGAGGCTGGCATCCGCAAGGATGCCCGTGCCGCATGGAACCACCTTCGGGAGGAACGGGGTATTCCGGCTCACGAGATCGTGATCTTCGGTCGATCCCTCGGGGCCGCCGTGGCCGCGGAACTGGCGGCGCGCAAGCAGCCGGGCGCCGTGATTCTGGAATCCGCGTTCACCAGTGCCGCGGACCTGGGAGCCGAGGTCTACCCGTTCCTGCCGATTAGATCCCTGCTGCGCCATCGCTACGAGGTCCGTGGTGTGCTCGCCGAAGTGACATCTCCGCTGCTCATCGCTCACAGCCGGCACGACGAGATCGTCTCGTTCGACCATGCCCGCCGCCTCATGGATGCGGCTCATGACGCCGCGGTGTTGCTGGAAATGGAGGGCGGCCACAATGACGGTTTCCTGCGCACCGGCGCCCGTTACATGCACGGCCTGGACACCTTTCTCGAAAATCATCTGTCCTCCGCGGGGATGCATTGAGTCACCCGCGTTCCGGCCGGCTGAACCGGTCAGCGCCGTACGACCACCGGGTTGCGGCCGGCGGTGCTCAACCGGTGAGCGTCGCCATGAATCCCCGGCGGGCGAGGATGGCCGCACCGCAGGCGGCTTCGGTGTGCACCGCGTCCCTCAGGGGAGCCGGGAGCAACCGCTCACGGATGCATCGCCAGGCAGGGTTGTTCGCGCCGCCGCCCACAGTGCGTATGTCTGTCGGGGCAGGCGCTCCCAGTTCCATGAGCCGCCGGTAGCCCGCGACCTCGATGGCGGCAATGCCCTCCAGCAGCCCCTGCAGGAAGCGGGCATCATCGTCCGGACGCGGTGCCATGCGGGGCGGCAACCGCGGGTCGCATACCGGGAACCGTTCTCCGGATGCCGGCAGCGGATAGAAATCCAGGCCGGTGGGCTGGTACGGATCAAGGGCGGGCGTGAGCGACGCCAGTTCAGCCGGCGAGAAGTACTGCAGGAGGACGGCGCCCCCGCTGTTGGAAGCGCCGCCGGCCAGCCAGCGGTCCCCGAGTCGGTGGCTGTAGACCCCGTACTCCGGGGCAAACACCGGGGTCGGGGAGACGATCTTGAGCACCAGGGTGCTGCCCAGAGAGGTGACCGCCTCGCCGGGTTCGGTGGCCCCGGTGGCCAGGAAGCCCGCCACGCTGTCGGTGGTGCCGGCGAACACCGCAAGCCCCGCCGGCAGGCCGGACAGGGCGGCAGCCTCCCGGGTGAGGCGGCCGAAGGTGTCTCCGGGCACCTTCACCTCCGGCAGCACGTCATCGGGCAGTCCCAGCGCGGCGAGCCAGTCCGGCCATGATCGGCTCACCGGGTCATAGCCCATTTTCAGCACGTTGTTCTCGTCACTCAGACCCCATTGTCCGGTGAGACGCGCGGCCAGCCAGTCGGCCTGGTGCAGGGCGTGGCAAAGCGATCCGGCCTCGCGGTGCTCCAGCCACCAGAGCAGCTTGGCGAGGCTCGACGTGGCCCCGTGGGCGCCGCTCTCCCTGGGGGCAATCCTGCTGATCCGCTCCGCCTGCGCGCGTGCGCGGGCGTCGTTGTACATGAGCGCGGGCCCCAGGGGCTCACCCCGCGCATCCGCGACCACAAGGGTGCCCGAGGTGCCGTCGATGGCCAGCGCCCCCGGCGGGCCCGGCAGATCCCCCATGATCGCCCGGGTCGCCTCACACAGGGCCTTCCACCAGAGCCCGGGGTCCTGCTCCACCCGGTCCCCTCGGCGGTCCGGAGGAGGCAGGGGCACGCTGCGCCGAGCGATCTCCCGCCCCCGGTCATCCACGGCAATGGCCCGGCACCCGGAGGTGCCCATGTCGATGCCGATGAACACCGGATTCAACATTCAAAATTCAAGATTCAAAGGGAAAACCGCGGGGCCGTCCACGCCACTGTTGCCACTCGAGGGCCCCCTTTGAATCTTGAATCTTGAATCTTGAATTGCCTTTATCACGGCAGGGTAACGGGGCTCGGCGGCTGCCAGGCCGGATCCCGGTGTTCCGCCACCACGGTGGTGTAGATGCCGCCACGCACCCCGAATTCGGCGGTCAGGCGCATGAAATGGGGATCGGTGGCGGCCACCAGATCGTCCAGGATCCGGTTGGTGACCGCCTCGTGGAAGGCGCCCTCGTCCCGGAAGCTCCAGACATAGAGCTTGAGGGACTTGAGCTCCACGCATCGCGCCCGGGGCACGTAGTCCAGGTGCAGGGTGGCAAAGTCCGGCTGGCCCGTCTTCGGGCACAGGCAGGTGAACTCGGGAACCCGGATGCGGATGGTATAATCCCGACCCGGTCGGGGGTTTTCGAAGGTTTCGATATCCTTGCTCGGCTGGCTGGGCATGATGTTCCTGTCTCGGACGGGATGGGGGCGGCCCGGAGAACGCGACTGGCGGCACACGGAGCCGGACCGGTTCCCCCCAAGGGCGGCATTATTGTAATAATGGGCGCCGTCCATGGCCACAACATGGGCACCACCATGATCCCGGGCTTCTGGCCGGGCCGATCATCCCGGAAAACACAAGACCGCAGGTCCCGATGCGACTGAGCAAGATCAAACTGGCCGGATTCAAGTCCTTCGTGGACCCTACCACCATTCACCTTTCCAGCAGCCTGGTCGGTGTCGTCGGCCCCAACGGGTGCGGCAAATCCAACGTCATCGACGCGGTACGCTGGGTGATGGGAGAATCCTCCGCAAAGCATCTGCGCGGGGATTCCATGGAAGACGTGATCTTCAATGGCTCATCTTCGCGCAAGCCCGTGGGTCAGGCCTCCATCGAACTGGTGTTCGACAACAGCGAAGGCACTCTCGGCGGCCAGTACGCGGAATACAGCGAGATCTCGGTCAAGCGCCAGGTGAGCCGTGACGGCCAGTCCCTGTACTACCTCAACGGCACCCGCTGCCGCCGCAAGGACATCACCGACATCTTCCTGGGCACGGGCCTGGGTCCGCGCAGCTATGCCATCATCGAGCAGGGCATGATCTCGCGGCTCATCGAGGCCAAACCCGAGGAACTGCGCGTCTACCTGGAAGAGGCAGCCGGGATCTCCAGATACAAGGAACGCCGCCGGGAGACAGAGACGCGTATCCGTCACACCCGTGAAAACATCGAGCGCCTGGATGATCTGCGCGACGAGATCGAGAAACAGATCAATCACCTGCAGCGCCAGGCCAACACGGCCGAACGCTACAAGGGGCTCAAGGAGGAGGAGCGTCGGGCCCGAGCCGAACTGCTGGTGCTGCGCCTTCGTGACATGGACGGCGATGCGCAACAGCGCGAACGGGGACTGCGCGAGGAGGAGACGCGTCTCGAGGGTGTGATCGCGGAGCTGCGCCGCCTGGAGGCCGCCATCGAGAAGAACCGGGCGTTGCACGTGGAGGCCAACGAGGCCTTCAACGAGGTGCAGGGCCGCTTCTACGCCCTGGGCAGCGACATCTCCCGTGTCGAGCAGTCCATTCAGCATGCCCGGGAGTTGCGCGAGCGTCAGACCCGGGAACTGCACCAGGCCGAGACGGGGCTGAAGGAGGTCCGCGAGCATATCGAACTGGACCGGAGCCGGCTGCAGGAACTGGACCGGGAACTGGAAGACCTGGCGCCGCAGCACCGGGCCGGGGAAGAGGCGCGCCGGTCGGCCAACGACGCCCTTGGTGCCGCCGAGCATGCCATGAGCGAGTGGCAGGGCCGTTGGGAGGCATTCAATCAACGGGCCGCGGAACCGGCCCAGACCGCCCAGGTGGAGCGTACGCGCATGGAACACCTGGAGCGCCAGATCCAGCACCTGCAGTCGCGCCTTGAGCGATTGCAGCAGGAGCGCGGCCAGCTCTCCGGCGAGGCCTTGCGCGGTGAAATGACTCAGCTCTCGGCCCAGGCCGCCGAGGCCCATCAGGCCGCGGAAGCGCGTCAGGCGGAATTGACCGAAACCCTCGATGCCATCCAATCAGCCCGGGAATCCGGCCGCGCCCGTACCGGCCAGCTGGACGAGCTGCGCCGCGGCATCCAGACCCGGGCGGGGCGGTTGTCCTCCCTGGAGGCACTGCAACAGGCCGCGCTCGGCAAGGGCGAGAAGGCCGTGGTGCAGTGGCTCGAGGGCCAGGGGCTGGCCGAGGCTCCGCGCCTTGCCGAGCAGCTCTCCGTGGAATCCGGCTGGGAGCGGGCCGTGGAAGCGGTGCTGGGCCGATATCTGGAAGCGGTGTGCGTCGACGATCTGGACGGCGTGGCCGGCGTTCTGGACAGCCTGACGCACGGGGATCTGCTGGTGCTGGACACCCGCGCCGGCGGCGAGGGCGCGGGTGAGGCCGCCGGCGGGCTGCTGATGCAACGGGTCACGGGCCCGAAGCCCCTGGCAGACCTGCTGCGGGGCGTGCGCACGGCACAGGATCTCGGTGAGGCCCTGTCCATGCGCACCCATCTGGCCGCCGGCGAGTCGGTGATCACCCCGGAGGGTGTCTGGCTCGGCCGCGCGTGGCTGCGGGTGGCCCGCGATCCCGACGAGCATTCCGGCGTACTCGGCCGGGAACAGGAGATCAAGGGGCTCCAGGCGGAACTGACGGACCTCAATGGCGAGCAGGCACGGCTGCAGGAGGCCCTGGAGGAGGACCGCGGCCGTGTGCGCGAACTGGAGGCGCGCCGCGAGGAGCTGCAGGTTTCGGTGAACCGTGCACACCGCACGGCCGCCGACCTGGATGCCCAGTTGAGCAACCGGCGTACCCGACTGGAGCAGATGGAAGGGCGCTTTGCCCGCATCAACGACGAGATCGCCGAGATCGAGGCCGCGCATGCGCGTGATGCCGAGGCGCTGCAGCAGGCCACCAACCGCCGTAACGAGGCGATGGCCCTCATGGAGACCCTGGCCCGCGAGCGGGAGGCGCTCACTGCGGAGCGCGACGGTCTGGGCGAGCAACTCCAGGCCGCACGGCAGGACGCCCAGGGCCGGCGGGACGCATTGCACGAGATCGACCTGCGGGTGCAGACCCTGAAGAGTACCCGCGAATCCACCGCCCAGGGCCTGTCCCGGATGGAGACACAGGCGGCGCAGCTCGCCGAGCGCCTGGAGGTCCTTCACACCGCCATGCAGGACGGCGACGCACCCATCCGGGAGCTGTCCACCGAACTGGAGTCACTGCTGGCCCGGCGCGTGGACGTGGAGCGTTCGCTGGCCGACGCGCGTGCTCGGGTGCAGGGCATCGAGGCGGAGATGCGCGAGCATGATCAGCGCCGCGTGGCCGTGGAAAGGCAGGCGGAAGAAACCCGCGCGAACCTGGACGGCCTGCGCATGGCCTGGCAGGAGATCAACGTGCGCCGCCAGACGCTGCGCGAGCAGCTGGCGGAAACCCCGTTCTCGGCGGAAGAACTGCTGGAGGCCATGGAGGAGGGCGCCACGGTAGCCGCCTGGCAGGAGAAGGTGGAGAGCCTGGGTCAGCGCCTCCAGCGGCTCGGTCCCATCAATCTGGCGGCCATCGACGAGTTCAGGGAACAGAGTCAGCGCAAGGAGTACCTGGACGCCCAGCATGCGGACCTGATGGAGGCGCTGGAGACACTGGAGAACGCCATCCAGAAGATCGACCGGGAGACGCGCCAGCGTTTCCGCGATACCTTCGAACGGGTCAACGGCCGGATGCAGGAGATGTTCCCGCGCCTGTTTGGCGGCGGACAGGCCCACCTGGAGATGACCGGCGACGATCTGCTCTCCACCGGCGTGGCGGTGATGGCCCGCCCGCCCGGAAAGCGCCTATCCACCATCCATCTCATGTCCGGCGGCGAGAAGGCGCTCACCGCGGTGGCCCTGGTGTTTGCCATCTTCGAGCTGAACCCGGCGCCGTTCTGCATGCTGGACGAGGTGGATGCGCCCCTGGACGAAGCCAACGTGGGCCGCTTCTGCGACCTGGTGAAGGACATGTCCGGACGGGTGCAGTTCATCTTCATCACCCACAACAAGACCACCATGGAACTGGCCGATCACCTGGTGGGTGTCACCATGCGTGAACCCGGCGTATCCAGGCTGGTGGCCGTGGACGTGGACGAAGCCGCACAAATGGCCACCGGCTGAGGAGAACGATTCGTGGATGCCCTGCGCTGGATACTGCTCATTCTCGCGGTGGTGGTGCTTGCCGGCATCTACCTCGCCGGGCGCATGCGCGCCGCCGGCCGGCGCTCCCGTGACCTCATGGACGAGGCGGTGGAGCGTGAGGAACTGGAGCAGATTCACATCCGTGCCGACAGCGAACGACAGATTCCCTCGTTGCGCGCCGACGGCCACGATGACCTGGATGCCCTGAACGATCTGGAGAACCTCAAGGCGCGCGTGGCGGAAGAGGCGAGGGACCGACCGGTGCCCGCCGTGCAGACCACGGCGCGCCCGGCACCGACATCACGCGTCGAACACAAGGCCCGGGAGACACCCGAAGCCGAGAAGGCGGCTGCCCTGCCCGACAAACTGATCGTGCTGCACGTGGCCGCGGGGCCCTCGGGACAGATCATGGGTGTGCAACTGAAGGCGGCCCTGGAGGCCGAAGACCTCGAGTTCGGCGTCATGGACATCTATCACCGGCTAGTCCCCACCGGGAACGGGCGGGTGCCCCAGTTCAGCGTGGCGAACATGCTCAACCCCGGCACCTTCGATCCGGCGGGCATGGACGAATTCACCACCGTGGGCGTATCCCTGTTCCTGCAGCTGCCCGGGCCGCGCGACGGCATGGAATCCTTCGAGGCCATGCTCTCCTGTGCCCAGTCCCTGGCGGCGCGTCTGGGCGGCCAGGTGCTGGACGCTTCCCGCAGTACGCTCACACCGCAGGGCATCGAACACATTCGCGAAGGCATCCGCGAGTGGGCACTCAAGGCCCGTGTGCCCCGGGGGCGCTGAAGATTTGTCCGGTCTGCAGATGAACGCGAAACGGCTGTTGATGCTCAGTTCGCGTTCATCTGCGGATTCCATTGGAAACATCGCCCCCGAATGACGTCCATGTCCGAGATCCCCGAGAAGGTTCGTGCAAGAGCGGCAGCGTTGCGCGAGCAGATCGATTACCACAACTACCGCTACTACGTGCTGGACGATCCGGAGATTTCGGATGCGGCCTACGACGCGCTGTTGCGTGAACTGCAAGAGCTGGAAGCCCGGTATCCGGCACTGGTGACACCCGACTCACCCACGCAGCGGGTGGGGGCCGAACCCCTGAAGTCATTTGCCGAGGCCAGGCACCTGCTGCCCATGCTGTCCCTGGACAATGCCTTCGAGGAGGCCGAGGTGCTGGCATTCGAGAAGCGCATCCGGGACCGGATTGGCGACGACATCGAGATCGACTTCGCGGTGGAACCCAAGCTGGACGGGCTGGCCATCAGTCTGCTCTACGAAGACGGCCATCTGGTTCGCGGCGCCACCCGCGGCGACGGCACCACCGGCGAGGACGTGACCGCCAACGTGCGCAC